>DATDGP010000345.1:0-10014 GCA_036522035.1 Terriglobales bacterium | reverse complement strand
TACGATTGCCCACCGCCGCTGCCCGCTTGTAATATCGAGGATTAACCTCTGGCGGCGCGCATGTCACACGAACTCTCCAAAACCTACGATCCCGGCGCGATCGAGCCGCGCTGGGCGGAGCTCTGGATCCGGGAAAAGCTTTTTGACATCAAGACGCCGGAGCCCGGCTCGGAAGCCGCGAAACGTCCGGTGTTCACGTTGCTGCTGCCACCGCCCAACGTTACCGGAATCCTGCATATCGGACACATGTTTGAACACACGGAGATGGACATCGTCATCCGCTGGCGGCGGATGCGCGGGTATCTCACCATGTGGCTTCCCGGCACCGATCACGCGGGCATCGCCACGCAGATGATGGTCGAGCGGCAGCTGGCGAGCGAAGGCTCGAGCCGGCAGAAGCTGGGACGCGAAGCGTTCGTCGCTCGCGTCTGGGAGTGGAAGAAGCACTACGGCGGCGCCATTCTCGCGCAGATGAAGCGACTGGGTGATTCCGTGGACTGGGAGCGCGAGTACTTCACTATGGACGACAACCTCTCGCGCTGCGTAACCGAGGCTTTTGTCCGCCTGCATGAGGACGGCCTGATCTATCGCGGCAAGTACATCGTGAACTGGTGCCCGCGCTGCATGACCGCCATCTCCGATCTTGAGGTCGTGCACGAGGAAACAGCCGGCAAGCTTTATTTGATCAAGTATCCGTTGGCCGCCAATCCCGGGCAATTTTTGCCCATTGCCACCACGCGTCCCGAGACAATGCTGGGCGATACGGCGGTGGCCGTGAACCCGCGTGACCAGCGCTACACGGCGCTGATCGGCAGAAAGCTGCGCCTGCCGCTGCTCGACCGGGAGATTCCGGTCGTCGCCGACGACTTCGCCGATCCTCAATTTGGCAGCGGGGCGGTGAAGGTCACTCCGGCGCATGACCCCAACGACTTCCAGGTCGGACTACGGCACAACCTGGAACAGCTCAACGTGATGGATGAGCAGGCGCGCATCAACGAGAACGGCGGACCCTACGCAGGTCTGGACCGATTCGAAGCGCGCGAGAAGATCATTCACGATCTCGAAGCCCGAGGCTTGTATGCCGGGGCCAAAGACCACGTGCACGCCGTGGGCAAGTGCGACCGTTGCAAAACCATCGTCGAGCCGCGCCTCTCGACGCAGTGGTTCATGGCGGTGAACAAGACGCCCAATCACGGCGGCATGAGCCTTGCAGGCGCCGCCAAGCAAGCGGCCGTCGACGGCCTTATTCGCTTTACCCCGGAGAACTATCGCACCATCTATCTGCAATGGATGGAAAACATCCACGACTGGTGCATCTCCCGGCAACTGTGGTGGGGCCACCGCATTCCGGCGTGGCATTGCGCCGACTGCAAGGAAGTCACGGTCGTCCGCTCCCAGCCGGCCAAGTGCAAGTGTGGCAGCGGCAAGCTGGACCAGGAACCCGACGTCCTGGATACCTGGTTTTCTTCCGGCCTGCTGCCCTTTACCACTCTCGGCTGGCCGGAACCGACGCGGGACCTGGAAGTCTTCTATCCGACGTCGCTGCTCATTACCGGCTTCGACATTCTCTTCTTCTGGCTGGCGCGCATGGCCATGTTCGGCTGCTACTTCATGATGCCGCCGCACCGGCCCGCGCTCGCCAGTGATCGCGGCAAAGGCCAGATCACGTTGTGCGACGCAGTTCCTTTTCGCGAAGTCTACATCCATGCGCTGGTGCGCGACGCCACGCGTCAGAAGATCTCGAAGACCAAGGGCAACGTCATCGATCCCATCGAGATTACGGAAAAGTACGGCACGGACGCGGTCCGATTCACGCTGGCCTCCATGGCTTCGCCGGGCACGGACATTGCCTTCAACGAGAGCCGCACCGAGGGCTACCGCGCCTTCGCCAACAAGATCTGGAACGCCGCGCGCTTCGTCTTCATGAATCTAGACCGCGTCGGCGGAAGCCTGACTGCGGGCGCTTCTGCCGGGGCGAAGGAACGCCTGGAGAATCGCTGGATTCTTTCCCGGTTCAACCGCGTCGCCGGCGAGGTCAACGACGGCCTGGCTGCTTACCGCTTCGACGAAGCCGCCAACAACATCTACAGCTTCTTCTGGGGCGAGTTCTGTGACTGGTACCTGGAGATCATAAAACCCGCGCTCCTGGGCCCGGAGGCTGAGGCCCGCGCGGCATTGGCTTTCCTGGGCGAAATCTTCGAGGGCGCGTTGCGGCTGCTTTCGCCCTTCATGCCCTTCATCACAGAAGAAATCTGGCACGCCATGTACGAAGGCAAGCCGCCGCAAAGGTCGATTGCCCTGGCGCGGTACCCGGAGTTGGACGCGAGCAAGATCGACGATCGGGCGGAAGCCGGCATGGCGACGCTGCAGGAGTTGATCCGCAACATCCGCGACCTCCGCGCCGACAGCAAGGTCGAGCCCAAAATCAAGACTCCGGTTCGCATCCATGCCCCCGCTGCGGTTAGCGACCTGGTCAGCGCGAATCGCGGAATGGTCGAGAGGCTGGCCTCGGCCGAAGGCATTGAGTTCGTTCATCAATCGCTTGCGGAGGGCGGCAGCGTTCGGGCGACTTCGCAGTTTGAAGTCGCGATCGTATACGAGCAGAAGATTGACGCGGCCGCCGAGCGCGATCGCCTGGGGAAAGAGCTCAAGAAGCTGGAAGGGCAGCTGGCCAGCGCGCAACGCCAACTGGGAAATGAGCAGTTTCTGGCCAAAGCGCCGGCGCATGTGGTCGACGGCCTGCGCAAGCAGGAAGGCGAGGTCGGGGTGCTGATCAAAAAGACGAAGGCGGTACTCGACAAGCTGGGTTAAGCTTTGAACTCCGAGTTCTTATGGATTGGCATAGCCGCAGAATCAGCGCGATTCTCGAAAACGCCCTGCTGGAGGACAAGGCCACCAGCGACGCGACCTCGCGCGCCTGCATTGAGCCGCAACAGCGGGCCACCGCCACCATTCTCGCCAAACAGGATTGCGTGCTGGCCGGCGTGGGCGCGATCAGCCGCATCCTCGAAATCTACGAGCACCTGGACCCGCACATGATCGGCCACCCGGAAGTGATCAGCCACGGCGAGATCTTTGACGGCGTGCGCCTGCACAAAGGCCAGGCCATCGCCGTGGTGCGCCACAACGCGCGCGTGATGCTGTGCTGCGAGCGCGTGATTCTCAACGTCCTGCAACGGCTGAGCGGGATCGCCACGCTGACGCGCAAGTTCGTGGACGCGGTGCATGGAACTCCGGTCCGCGTTCTGGACACGCGCAAGACCGTGCCCGGACTTCGCGTTCTCGATAAGTACGCGGTGCGCTGCGGCGGCGGGCACAATCATCGCCTCGACCTCTCCGACGGCGTGCTGATCAAGAACAACCACATTGCGCTGGCCGGCGGCGTGGCCGCGGCTTTAGAGAAGGTGTTGGCGAACCGGCGCCAGGAGCAGGTGATCGAAATCGAGGTGCGCAATTTGGCGGAGCTGGACCAGGCGCTGGCGCATGGGGCGGAGCGGATCATGCTCGATAACATGACCGTGGACGCGGTGCGCGAGGCCGTGGCCAGAGTTCGCGTCACTTCGCCCGGGGTCCCGGTGGAGGTTTCCGGCGGCGTGCGTCTGGAGAACGTTCGCGCCTACGCCGAGGCGGGCGCCGACTATATCTCAGTCGGGTCTCTAACGCACTCGCCGCCGGCCGTGGACTTGAGCATGAGGATCATTCCCGCGTAAGCTTGTGGCTCACAAATAAAGTATTAGGTCTGGAGTCGACAACTAAGGAGACATGCACGTATGCGCAGATTTACCTGGTGCTGGCTGGCTGTCCTGGCCCTGGCGAGTTCGGCGTGGGCTGCCGACGAATACAAGATCGATCCGGTACACTCGCGGGTGGGGTTTGCCGTGAAGCACATGGTGATCAACACCGTCCACGGCCGCTTTACCGATTTCAACGGCGCCATCCAGTTCGACGACAAGGATCCTTCCAAATCCTCCGTCGCGGTCACCATCAAGACCGCCAGCATCAACACCGACAACCCCCAGCGCGACAACGATCTGCGCAGCGCCAACTTCTTGGAAGTCGAGAAGTATCCGGAGATCACTTTCAAGAGCAAGTCGGTGGAAAAGAAGGGCAACGGTTTTGTGGCGCACGGCGCGCTGACTATCAAGGCCGTGTCCCAGGACGTGGATCTGGCCTTCACGCTGGGCGGACCGCTTGACACCGGCCGCGGCAAGCTGCTGGGAGCCGAAGCGGGACTGACCATCAATCGTCAGGATTACGGCGTGACCTGGAGCCGAACCCTGGCCGGCGGCGAACTCATCGTGGCCAACGATGTTGTCATCGAAATTAACGTAGAAGCCCGGCAGGCGGCTCCTGCTCCGGCTGCAAAATAAGGCTTGTTGATGCTCGATGTCTTGTCAACGGGAGCCCTGGCCCCGCTCGTGCGGAACACCATCTTTTTCGGCAATATCCATCACCACGACCAGGTGGAGTCGACCAACGCGCTGGCTCTGGCGGCGGCTGCCCTACACACCAGCCACGCCGAAGCCGGTCGGGAAGGCGCAGTGTACCTGGCGGAAGAACAGACAGCCGGTCGCGGCCGCCAGGGACATTACTGGTTTTCCGAACGCGGTACCGGGGTTTACTGTTCATTTCTGTTGCGTCCTCCCATGTCTCCGGCGGATGCTCTCTGGCTTTCGCTGATCGCAGGTGTCGCGGTACAGGACGCAGTTCGCGAAACCATGGCTCTGAAGGCCGACATCCGCTGGCCCAACGACCTGCTGATCAACGATCACAAGTTTGCCGGCATTCTGACAGAGATGACCTCCGAGGCCACTCAGGTGCAGCACGCAGTGATCGGAATCGGCATCAACGTGAACCAGCACCATTTTCCGGAAGGATTGGAGAGTTCGCCTACCTCGTTGTTCCTCGAAACAGGCAAGGAATGGTCGCGCCTGGATCTGGTAGCGGCGCTGATTCGGGCCATCGACCGAGAATACCGCGTCCTGCTGCGCGCCATGGCGGGGCCCATCCGCACACCATCACTGCGCTTTGAACCCATCATGAAGCGAGTGGAGTCGCGCTCGTCCTATGCTCATGGGAAGATGGTGCACGTGAACGAGGACGGCGGTTACACCGGGGTGACCGATGGCTTGGATCCCCGCGGATTTCTCCGCGTGCGCACCGACAAGGGACTGCGCATTGTAATTTCCGGCGGTGTGCGCCCCGTGACAAGGAGACCCGATGTTGCTGGTCCTTGATGTCGGTAACACCAACACCGTGCTCGGTGTCTACGAGCTGGGCACGGCCGGCTTCACCGCGCAACCGGGCGCGCGGCTCATCGCCCATTGGCGCGTGGCCACCATCCGCACGCACACGGTCGACGAATACGGGGTTCTGTTCCGCAATCTTTTCGCGATCGGCAGGGTCGAGGCGGCTGAGGTGCGCGGCATTATTATCTCTTCCGTCGTGCCGCCGATGGACTTTACCTTGCGCGAAGTGTGCGAGCGCTACTTCCAGCTCAAGCCATTGTTCGTGGAACCCGGCATCAAGACGGGCATGCCGGTGTTGTATGAGAATCCCGCCGAAGTCGGGGCCGATCGTATCGTGAACGGCGTGGCTGCGTTTGAAAAGTACGGAGGGCCGTGTATCGTAGTCGATTTCGGCACGGCCACAACTTTTGACGCTGTTTCCCGCAAAGGCGAGTACATGGGCGGCGTGATCGCGCCGGGCATCGGCATCTCCGCCCAGGCCTTGTTCGAACGCACCGCGCGTCTGCCGCTGGTCGACATTCGCCGACCCTCGAAAGTGATTGGCACCAACACCGTAGCCAGCATTCAGTCTGGGCTGTTCTTCGGTTACCTGGGACTGGTGGACGGGATCCTGGATCGCCTGCTCAAAGAAATGGGGCCGGAGACCCACGTGGTAGCCACCGGCGGGCTGGCGCCGTTGATCAGCGAAAGTTCGCGGCATGTCAAGACCATCGATGACCTGCTTACGCTGGACGGCCTGCGCATCATCTGGGAGCGCAACCAGGCCGGCCAGAAGCAAAAGGCAACGTCGTAGGCCACACCCACTGCCGTGGAAAACTATTTCAACTACTTCACCGAAATCGAGCAGCGCTTTCAACAACGGCGCGGCACAGGGTTGATTCTTTCCACCCTAGACTGGGCGCTGATCGAAACATGGAAGGACGCGGGCATCCCTCTTGACGCGGTGCTGCGCGGGATCGATGAGACTTTTGACAAGTATGATTGCAAGCCGTCGAAGTCCCGCAAGGTGAATAGCCTGGCCTATTGCGCTCAGCAAGTCCTGACCGCTGCGGAAGAGATGAAGGAAGCTGCAGTCGGTGCGGCCGGTCGCGAGGAGCCCAAGCCCCTGCCCGGCATGGGTGCCGAAGACATCGCTGAGTTTCTGCGGCTTAATGCCGGCATCCTCGCCAAGGCCGCCGAGAATAATGGTCCCGTAGTGCGGCTGCCACTCAGCGAGTGCTCAGGCGCTCTCTTGGAAATGGCCTCCCAGCTTGAGTCTGCCTCCAGGCCGCCGCGTCTTGAAGATCTCGAGCGCCATCTCACGGTCCTCGAAGAAAAACTACTGGCTGCTCTGACCCTGAACGCGCCTGAAACGGTGCTGCTTGGCCTGCGCGCCGAAGCCGATCGGGAGATTGCGCTCTATCGCAACAAGATGCCGGGGTTGCAAATTGAGCAACTTCGCAAACAATTTGTTCACAAGCGGCTTTTCGAACAAGCTACAATTCCACGACTCAGTCTCTTTTACATGTGAACCTGACTATCGAAAAGCTCGTCTATGGCGGCGAGGGTTTAGCCCGCCTTCCCGACGGTAAGGCCGTCTTCGTACCCTTTGTGTTGCCGGGCGAAGAGGTAAGCGCTACGCTCGGCAAAGAGAAGAGCAGTTTTGCACGCGCGATTGCCGACCAGGTGCTCAAGCCCGCAGCCACGCGGATCGTCGCCAAGTGCCCGTACTTTGCGGCCTGCGGCGGCTGCCACTACCAGCACATGCTGTACAAGTCGCAAACTGAGTTTAAGAGCGCCATCCTGCGGGAGACGCTGCTGCGCAACGCCAAGTTCGAGTGGAAAGGCGAGATCAAAGTCCATGCCGCCGAGCCCTGGAGCTATCGCAACCGCGCGCGCATGAAGGTCCGGGGAGGAGCCGAGTTCGCGCTGGGCTACCACCGCGTGGCCTCACACGACCTGCTGCCGGTGAAGAACTGTCCCATCAGCTCGCCGCTCATCAATCGCGCCATCGAACGTCTGTGGGAGTTGGGAGGAAAAGGCGACGTGCCCGGCGGCGTCAAAGAGATCGAATTCTTCGCCGACCATGCCGACGCCAAGATGATCCTGGAGATTCACCATGTGGCCGGTGCCCAGGGAATCCGCGAGTTTGCCACGGAGCTGCAGAAGCGCGTGCCGGAGATTAAGGGTTCGGGACTGTTCGTCCTGCCGCAGAAGGGCAACACCTTGCCGCAGCTCAACGAGACCATCGGTACTCCGTCGTTGCAATACGAGGTCGGTGACAAGACTTTTCGTGTAAGCGTGGGCGCCTTCTTTCAGGTGAATCGTTTCCTGGCGCGCGACTTAGCCCAGACGGTGGCCGGTGACTACTTCGGCAAAATCGCCTTGGACCTCTATGCGGGCGTGGGCCTGTTTGCCGCGCACCTGGCCAAGCGCTTCGAACAGGTATTTGCCGTGGAGTCGTCGCTGGCATCGGCCGCCGACCTCAAGGCCAATGCGATCAAGAATGTTGTGCCGGTGAAAGCTACCGTCGAGACCTTCCTGCCCCGTTCTTTGAATATGAATCCCGACGTCGTGGTCGTGGACCCGCCACGCTCCGGAGTAGGGGCGCGCGCCAGTCAGCTACTGGCGGCTTTACGTGTGAAGCGATTGGTGTACGTGGCTTGCGACCCTGCGACTCTAGCCCGTGACGTTCGGACTTTTCTTGATTTCGGCTACCAAATCGAGCAGATCCATCTCATTGATCTCTTTCCCCAGACGTTCCACCTCGAAAGCGTGATCCGCCTGGTCAGGTGAGACCGCTGCTCGATTAGATGGCAGGGTCAGCCTACGCAGCCCAAGTCTTTATGACGGGCCGGTAGTAGAACTCCAGGCACAAAGGGCAGACTCCGTGACTGATGTTCAGCAGCTTGCTCTCGAGATAGGCCGGAACCCAGTCCCAAATCGTTGGGTCGGTAGCGCGGCGGGTGCGGCGACAATTCGCGCAACAGACAATGAAGCCGTTCGTGTCACTGTAGAGAGCGTCATGTGGCTCTCGAGCGACGCGATCATGGGGATGCTCGACCCGAAGGGAATTCTCTACAACAAACCCCGACCCGCTCTTCAGCGGATAAACCTGGAGGTGGTAGAGACGGAAAACGCTGGCGCTCGAGCATTCGTAGTCGTGGCCGATCGGACGGCCTTGAGCACGCACCCGATCGATCATTTCACGGTAGAAGCTCTTCAAATCCGTGGGAACAAAATCCAGGAGGTTTTTACCGACGATGTTCCTGGCCATCACCGCGGCTGTTCCTCCCTGTTCGCGGGCGAAACGATCCCACGCCACGTTGCAGTATGTGATATCCAGGCTTTCGGAGAGGACAAAGCAAGCATAAGGACTTGCGTCCAACACTGCCAGTGGGGCAGCTGAGGGCAACGGAGAGGAACCGCCAGACATCAGTCCCAAGCTTATACCAAAGCTGCTCGGGTGCGAGCAGCGGGGAGGGCGAGAAGCAAGCTCTAGAACCGAGAGCCTATATACTTAAGTCAACATGCCCGTCGTAAACCCCAAGTCCGTCAAGGTGAACGTCACCAGTGGCACCGGTGTAGACATCGAGTGGGACGACGGCCATCGTACCCACTATAGCTTTCAGTGGCTGCGCGACGCCTGTCCCTGCGCCACCTGCACGGAAGACCGCAACGGCCACAATCGTAAGACGGGCGAGCCGGTGAAGGCCGCGCCTGCGCTCTTGCCCTTGTACAAAGAGCCCATCAAGCCTAAGCAAGTGAAACCGGTAGGCCGCTACGCCTTGAACTTCGACTGGAACGACGGCCATTCCAGCGGTATTTACTCCTGGGACTACCTGCGTGAGATGTGCCAATGCGACGCATGCAACGTGAAGATGGCGGCCCAATGAGGAGTTTTCCGACCGCGGGAAGGTGTCAGGGCAGGACTGCATTCGGGCCGCTAAATCGCAATGCATGGACCGCCTTCAGCCGCTGGTTTTTTGACTGATGAGCCTTCTTGACCAACTCAATCCCCGGCAACGCGAGGCGGTGGAAGCCGTCGCGGGACCGCTGTTGATTCTGGCCGGCGCCGGCAGCGGCAAGACTCGTGTGATCACGTATCGCATCGTCCACCTGGTTGAAGACCTGGGCGTAGCTCCGGATTCGATTCTGGCCGTCACCTTTACCAACAAGGCCGCGGCGGAGATGGCCGAACGCGTCGACCATCTGCTGGGCGGGCGTTCGCTGCGCAAGCCCCTGATCGCGACCTTTCATTCCTTCTGCGTGCGCGTGCTGCGCCGCGACATCGAGGCCCTCCGCATCGGCGATGCCGGTTACAAGAAAGACTTTGCCATCTACGATGAGGCGGACCAGCAATCGGTGGTCAAATCCGTGATGCGGCGCCTGGGCGTCGACGACAAGCAGCTCAAACCTTCGGCCGTGCTCTCCCGTATCTCCTGGGCCAAGAACCACATGCTCGAACCCCAGGAAATGTACTTGCAATCGGGCGATCCATTTACCGAGAAAGTCCGAGCGTAAGCTGTCTGAGACTGACATCAAAACGATAGCCCGCTGGGCCGATACTGGGGCCGCAGAAGGCGAGGCCAAGGACAAGCCGGCTCCCAAGGAGTTTGCTGCGGAGGGGTGGACCATCAAGCCGGACTTGGTATTCGCCATGCCGAAACCATATAGTGTACCCCCCGATGGAGTAATTGATTACACCTACATCGTGATCCCCACCGGTTTCACCAAAGACACCTGGGTCACGGCAGCCGAAGTCCTTCCCGGAAACCGGCAAATC
>DATDGP010000344.1:0-4662 GCA_036522035.1 Terriglobales bacterium | reverse complement strand
GATTTGCCGGTTTCCGGGAAGGACTTCGGCTGCCGTGACCCAGGTGTCTTTGGTGAAACCGGTGGGGATCACGATGTAGGTGTAATCAATTACTCCATCGGGGGGTACACTATATGGTTTCGGCATGGCGAATACCAAGTCTGGCTTGATGGTCCACCCCTCCGCAGCAAACTCCTTGGGAGCCGGCTTGTCCTTGGCCTCGCCTTCTGCGGCCCCAGTATCGGCCCAGCGGGCTATCGTTTTGATGTCAGTCTCAGACAGCTTACGCTCGTTTGAAAAGTGACCATACCTGGGGTCGGCGAACCAGGGCGGCATTTGCTTGGTCACGACCGCGGTCTTCATCGCCAGGGCCCACGGCCGCACCTCCTGATAAGTGAGGAATGACATTGGGGCAATTTGGTTGGGCCGATGGCAAGTCTGGCAATTGTTCTGCAGGATGGGAAGCACGTCTTTGTTGAAAGTGACTTGAGTCGATGGATTGTCAGCAGCCATAGCTGCCATGCTCATCCACAAAACGACTAAGGGTATGCGCATCATACCTTTTCCTCCGTGTTTGGCGCACTTCCGAACGGCGTTACAATTCTATGTCAACAGCCAGCCGCAGATCAAAACCGGATCAATATAGCATAGGTATTACCTAGCTCCTGGCCGCAGCCTGAGTGCCGTCCGGTGTCCAAGCCGGGGGCTTCTACCCAACCAGGGCGCATTTCCATGGCTAGGTTCTACTCTTTCGCAGTGTGATCTTCGAGGACCTCGATGCGGATGTGATCCGGCCCTTCAATGAACGCAAACTTGAGCTTGCCGTCGAATACCGAGCGCGGCTCGTCCGTCACCTTGACGCCGTCCCTCTTCAACCGTTCCAGCGTCTGGTCGAGATTGTCGACACTGAAACCAAGATGGTCGATGGTATGTCCTTTGCTCGATTCCAGGCCGTCGCGGCCTTTCCAGGCCTCCGGAAATGCAGCCTTGGCGTTGCCCACTGGATAAATAATGAGGTTGATGTCGTCCATCACCAGGCCCACTGCCGGTCCGGTCTGGCGTCCACAGCGGTAGCGCAGCTCGCGCGACGGCGGATCCGGACTGCGACGCCGTAGGCCGAACTCTTTCACGTACCACTCGGCTGCGGCAATGGGATCTTCGCTAAGCAGATGTACGTGATCGAAATAAGTAACGCTACCAGCCGTGGTGTTCAGTTCGATCAGGGCGTGGTCGGGACCGTCAATGTAGGAAAAGAAGAAACGTCCATTTCCGCCCTTCCCATCACACTGATCGCTGATATCGGTGATCGGCGTTTGGAATCTGGTGCCGCTGGAAACCTGCTTTTCGTAGGTCTCTTTCATGTTTTCGCCGCCACCCCAGCCCATATGCCAGATAGGAGAGGTGATCTCGGACGCGGGTGGGGCATTAACTTTGGTGAAGAGCAGCCACGATTTGTGCGACCACACCCCGTCTACAGCGCCCGCGAATTTTCGCTTCTCGGATTCGAGTTTGGCGGTGTAAAAGACGATTGCCGCCTGTGGGTCGGTCGAGTTGAGATGCAAGTGATGAAAATGCGCGAGCGGCTGAGCAACCGGCGGAGAAGACTGCTCTTGTGGTGGAGCCACCAGGGCCACCGCCAGCATCACGGTGGCAATCTCGAAGCTCAGGTTCGGCATACGCATGGGGGCATTCTACACTGCGAAGGCTTCTCTCGAACCCAACATCCAACTTGCGGGTTCTTTAGTCTTCCCGCCGGTGAAAATGCTCGACCGCGTATTCCGGAAACTGGACATTCAGGAAACCGACAAAAATCTCGTTGATCAGATTCAACGCCTTCTTAACTCCGTACTCGTAGTCGTCGGCCACAACCAGGAAACTGATACTGACATTGCCCCGCAGGTTGGAATATCGGATGGAGATTCGTTGGGGATCCAGCCGCCGGTGCTCGGGCTGGTCCTTGGAACAGAAGCCTTCGATGAAGGATTTAAGTGAAGTATTCAATTCAGATCTTGCGGGCACTCCGGGCAGCAGGTTCTTAAATAACAATGTCTTGCGTTTGCCGTCGAAACTGAGGTGGAAAGGCAGGTTCCAAAGCCAGTAGAAGCGAAAATCCGCCTGCCTGCCGTCTGTCCGCGTCTGGCTGAAAGAGCGAAAGACGCCACGCCGCGCGTAGGTCTCCAGTTGGTCGCTGACGATGGTACGAGATTGTGCCCGAGTTCCCAAGCGTTCCTCTTCTAGTGGTCGTAGGCCATGCAGCCCGGCTCGACTTTCCCCAGGAATCCCGGTGGATACTGGGATTTCTGCCAGAACTCTCGCTTGGCCTGGCAGTTGATCACCGTGGAGATCTTCTCATTCGCGGCGATCTGATAGCTTCGCTTGAGTGCAGGCAGGAAATCTTCAGGTCGGGTAACGTACTCGCCGCGGGCTCCGAGAGATTCGGCCATTTTGTCGTAGCGAAGGTTTTCATGGAACAGGTACATGTGCGCCGCTCTTCCTGAACCTTGGACGCCCCACGCGTTGTTGTTGTAAACGATCATCACCACGGGCATTTGATACTTGCTCATGGTCTCCAATTCCATCCCTGAATATGCAAAGCCGGCATCGCCAGTGATACCGATGACTGGAGCACCGCGATAAGCCTTCTGGGGCCCAACTCCCAGCTGAACGGCAGCACTGACGCCGAACGCGTACCCGCAATCGGGCCCGATCGCGCCGTATTGATAAGCGCCATTACAGATCTGGCCGGGGCGGTACGCCCGGAAGTAGCGGCGCGTGTAGCGGGCGATGCCGTAACCACCGGCCACCACGGTCGTCTGCTCCTTGGCCAGATCGCCGCGGTACAGAAAATCGCTGAGCTGCTGAGCGATCACGGCCGGGTGTACGGCGTCCTTGTAGGTGAGGCCGATCTTGTAATAATCGGCGTTTTCATCTTCGAATTTCTTGCGCTCCGCTCCCAGTTCCGCGACCCAGGCTTCGCGGCGGATCGAGGGCACGACCTCCAGCAGCGATTCCAAGGCGGCCTTTTCACAACTGACAATCCCGAGATCGATCGGCATGTTGCGTCCGATATCGGCGGCATCGGGATCGATGCGGACATACTTGGCGTCCGGGCTGAAGCTATACTCACCCACATTCGGCATGGAGTACTGGCCAACGAAGATTACGAGGTCGGCGCTCATCAGTGCGCCGGGCGCCGTGCTCGCCGAAAGCGGGTGGCCGTCGGAGAACTGTCCCCGCACGACGCCTGATTCGACCACGGCAATGTCTGCCTTTTCCGCTACCTGTTTCAGGACGTCCCAAGCCCGGCTGTAGAACACGCCGGTGCTGGCCACGATCATGGGACGCTCGGCCGTGCGGATCATCTCTGCCAGTGCCCGTATGCGTTTCGGATCCGGGTAAGGCTTGGCATCGGTCCGATACTTGGAGCTTTCGTGGTAGTAACGCAACTCGCTCGAGTCTTTGAATTTGGCGCCGTAGACTTCCGCCGGAAAATCCAAGTGGACGGGCCGAGGTATGCCGGTCTTGAGCTGCCGGAAGGCGTAGGCGGAATATTCGTAAATCCGATTGGGATCAATCAACCGCTTGCCGTACTTGCGCATACCTTCGGTAGTGGGCTGCTGGTAGGCAGTCTGAATGCCCATCTCGGTATCGTCTTCCGACAGTCGCTTATTGCTGGCCAGGACCAGTAGCGGCGTTCGCGCAGCGCCGGCCGCAGCAATGTTCATGATCATGTTGGTGAAGCCAGGGCCCTCGGTGCCGGAGCAGGCGGCGATCTCGCCGGTGACGCGGATGAAACCGTCGGCGGCAGCGCACATGGCACCTTCGGTCCTCCCGCCAAAACAAGGGATGCCTTCATCGCAGATCGAATTGATGACATCGTAGTTGCCAGGGCAGCAGAATAGCGCTTGAAGTCCTTCGTTTTTACAAACCTTGGCAAAGACCTGCGCTCCCCGCATGGGGAAGCTGGCTGGTTTGACAGGCAGATTTAAGGCTGCAGGAATGGCATCGGGTACGCGGATCGCCGGCGCGGGCGGCACGGTGGCGGCGGTGACGACCTTAGATGCGCCCAGGGCGCCCGCAGCAGTCAGCATCGACCGCTTGAGGAAGTCTCTTCGCGACCCAGTGTTGCCTGCTTGTCTTTTTGCCATGCGGGTTCCTCCTATTTTGGATCAGCGACGCTCTCAACCCTCGGTCGCTTGGACTCAGGCCAAAAGCTCCGGACGAAGTTTACAACGTGCCAGATCTGTTCATCCTGAAGTTTGTCTTTGAACCCCGGCATGTCGTCCTTCGTCCCTTCGCGAACGCTCGAGAAAATTGCCTCTGCCGAAGTTCCATGCAGCCAGGCGTCAGGGTCGGTGAGGTCGGCTGGCGGAGTGCCATTGAAGTCGCGCCTCTGAAGCCCGGTGCCATCCTGGTCATGGCATTCGACACAATGGATGAGGTAGTACTGCTTGCCGCGAGCGAGTGACTTGGTGGTGTAGGGAAGGGGTCCTTTTGCTCCACTACCTTTCCCGGTGTCTTTTCGAGGATCCTCTTTCCCAGGGTTTTGGGTGATCATACTCACCGCCAGAAGACTCGCAAGTGCTACAAGCCTCAGCATCTTGGTTGTTGAAAATAACAGCGAGAAGCGGGCAAGTCAATCACAGCCGTGAAAACTATCAGACAGGTTTTCTCGTGATAGTC
>DATDGP010000343.1:0-58475 GCA_036522035.1 Terriglobales bacterium | reverse complement strand
TCTTCGGGAACCTCCGAGACCAGGGCTTCGGTGGTCAACATAAGCGCGGCAATCGAAGCCGCGTTCTGGAGAGCAGTACGGGTGACTTTCGTGGGGTCGATCACGCCAGCCTTGACCAGATCTTCGAACTTATCGGTCTGCGCGTTGTAGCCGAAGTTGTGGTCCTTGGAGTCGCGGATCTTGCCGACCACGATCGCACCTTCTTCGCCGGAGTTAGCCACGATCTGGCGCAGCGGTTCTTCGAGAGCCCGCTCGACGATGTCGCAGCCTGTCTGCTCATCGGCGTTCTTGAACTTCAATTCCGCCAAAGCCGCCTGGCAGCGCACCAGAGCCACGCCGCCGCCGGGGACAATGCCTTCTTCCACGGCCGCGCGCGTCGCGTGCATGGCGTCTTCCACGCGGGCTTTCTTTTCCTTCATTTCGGTTTCGGTGGCAGCACCGACCTTGATCACGGCCACGCCGCCGACCAGCTTGGCCAACCGCTCCTGCAACTTCTCGCGATCGTAGTCGCTGGTGGATTTCTCGACCTGGCTGCGGATCTCCTTCACCCGGCCTTCGATCTCAGCGCCCTTGCCTTTGCCTTCGACGATGGTGGTGTTGTCCTTGTCGATGGTGATCTTCTTGGCCCGGCCCAGATCGGCAACCTGGACGTTCTCGAGCTTAATGCCCAGGTCTTCCGTGATGGCCTTGCCGCCGGTGAGGATCGCGATGTCCTGTAGCATGGCTTTGCGGCGGTCACCGAAGCCTGGCGCTTTCACGGCGCAGACCTGCAGTGTGCCTCGCAGCTTGTTGACCACCAGGGTAGCCAACGCTTCGCCGTCGACTTCCTCGGCGACGATCAGCAGCGGCTTGCCAAGCTTGGCCACCTGCTCGAGGATGGGGAGCAGGTCCTTCATGGTGCTGATTTTCTTCTCGTTGATGAGGATGTAAGCGTCGTCCAGGATGGCTTCCATCCGCTCGGGATCGGTCACGAAGTAAGGTGAGAGATAGCCGCGGTCGAACTGCATGCCTTCCACGACTTCGAGGCTGGTTTCCATAGTGCGGGACTCTTCCACGGTGATCACGCCGTCTTTGCCGACCTTCTTCATAGCCTCGGCGATGATGCGACCGATGGTCTCGTCATTGTTGGCGGAGATGGTGCCCACCTGGGCGATCATATCGCCGCTGACTGGCTTGGAGAGGCCGTCCAGATAGCCTTTGCTCCGCTCGCCATTCTTGTCCGTGGTGCCGCATATGGTGAAGACCGCGCGCTCGATGCCGCGCTTCAACGCCATCGGATTGGCGCCGGCAGCAACGGTCTTCACGCCGTCACGATAGATGGCCTGCGCCAGGACCGTCGCGGTCGTGGTTCCGTCGCCGGCCACGTCGCTGGTCTTGCTGGCAACTTCGCGCACCATCTGCGCGCCCATGTTTTCAACATGATCTCCCAGTTCGATCTCCTTGGCGACGGTTACGCCGTCCTTGGTGATGGTGGGAGAGCCGAACTTCTTGTTGATAACGACGTTGCGGCCCTTGGGTCCCAACGTCACCTTGACTGCGTCGGCCAGAACGTTCACGCCGCGCAGAATCGCTTGACGCGATTCTTCACCGTGCACAATTATTTTTGCCATGTCTGAATCTCCTATCGAAATCTCTTCCGCTTAAAGCGGGTTTAAGTTGCTTGTTCGCAGGCTGGTCGGAGTAAAGCGGCATTAACGGCGGGCAGCGCCGACTTTTTCATGCTTCTCAGCGCTCTTGCTGGAACCGCTCAGGATGCCGAAAATCTCATCTTCCTTAAGGATCAGAAGCTCTTCGCCGTCAATCTTGATCTCCGATCCGGCGTATTTGCCGAAAAGAACGCGATCGCCTTCTTTTACAGCCAGGGGAGTGGTGTGGCCTTTCTCGTAACGGCCCGTGCCCACCGCGACTACGACGCCCTCCTGGGGCTTCTCCTTTGCGGTGTCAGGGACGATGATGCCGCCGCGAACTGTTTCCGCCTCTTCGATCCGGCGCACCAGAACACGGTCGTGCAGTGGGGTCAATTTCTGGGACATGTTGAACTGCTCCTTTCGAGGTTTGGTTTCCTTTTAAATTGGGGATCGTACGAAGACTGATTTGAACTCAGGATAGGTGCTAGCACTCATCCAATCTGAGTGCCAATTGTAAAGTGTTGCCCTTAGGTTGTCAAACCCGCCATCCACAAGAAAGCCTGCAATATGAGCGTCGAACGCTCATATCTGATGCAGTTTATGCATCCTTGGATAGATGGAAGTTATTATAAACACAAGAGTTGAGTTAATATTTGCGTTCTCCTGGTCTTTCCCGCCCGATCCGAAGTCTTTCACCGAGATTCACGAGGCTCAACGTCGCTCCAAAGCATTTTCTGAATCGCGTGCGTGGCCAGCTGGTTGCTCCCCTGACAAGACAACAACGCATAAGCAGGCACACTCTAACCGATTAAGTTTGCCGGTGTATGGACTCTGCGGGTTTTTCGCGTCGGGAGGCGCGGCCCAAGAGTTGGTCTGGAGTTGGGGTGGTGCGCTTGCTTCGTAGGGTGTCTTTCCTTCCGGGCGTCGAACGCAATTTCACTATTTATTTCCTGTTGATACTCGTGCTGGCGATCTTCGCCGGCGCTGAACTGTTGGGCCAGTCCGGGGGTGCACCCGGCGCCATCCTGCCGCGAAGCCTCGATGACTACGCCGACCTATTCGCGAGCCAGCCACGGCCCGAGCCGGAAGTGTTGCAGCCCGTTTCGACTGGCAAACCGGCCAAGATCGCTACTAAGTACGACGTTACCAAAATCGGTGAGCGGGGCACCGGTTCCGGAATCAATTTCTATTCCGTCGAGGCCGAGCAGGCCTTGGGGAAGCAGCTTTCTCAAGAAGTAGAGGCCGTATGCAAACTGCTGAATGACAAGGTGGTGAATGATTACGTCAACAGCCTGGGCCAGCGGTTGGTCCGCTACTCGGATGCCAAGATACCTTTCACGATCAAAGTTCTCGATGACGATCAGGTCAACGCCTTCGCCCTCCCCGGAGGGTATCTCTACGTGAACAGCGGGCTGATCCTAGCTGCGCAAACCGAAGCGGAACTGGCCGGTGTAATGGCGCACGAGATCGCCCACGTTGCGGCGCGGCATGGCACCAAAGGCGCGACCCGCACGCAGATATGGAATCTGGCGTCAATCCCGTTGGTCTTCGTGGGAGGGCCGGTGGGAATGGCGATCCGGGAGATCTCGCAGCTTGCCGTGCCCATGACCTTCCTGAAATTCAGCCGGGGCTTTGAGCGTGAGGCCGACCTACTGGGTCTCGAATACGAATATGCGGCCGGCTATGATCCGGCGGCCTTCGTGGACTTTTTTGAGCGCATGAACACCGAGCGCAAGAAGCCGAACTTCATGGCCCGGGCCTTTGCTACCCATCCTATGAACCAGGACCGGATCCAGCGAGCCGAGAAAGAGATCGACACGATGCTGCCGCCCCACGACCAGTACGTGGTCACTACCAGCGAATTTGTCGAGATGCAATACCATTTACAGCAGATCAAGGGAGAACGGCCGCACTTGGAGACCCAGCAGAGAGGCAACAAACCTATTCTTCATCGCCACGACTCGGATACTCCGGAAAGCCCGGCTCCCACGGATGACACAGCGCCAAAACTCGAGCGCAGGTGATATTCACTCCTCCGTCGCGTCCTTCCTCCAGCTAGTCAGCGACATGCTTGGAAGGCACCTCAGGCCCGCTCGGCCCGGCTTAATTTGGTGTAACATTCCCTGGTGCTCGGTGAAGGGTAGGGCCGGTCATGGACCCTGTGCGGTTTTTCGTCTACCTGCAGTTGCTGGTGACGATTTTTCTGGTCGTGCTGTTGTGGTGCCTTTACGCGCGATTGCGCAAGCAAGAGTTTTTCCGATGGTGGGCCTGGGCCTGGACGGCTTCGGCGGCCTACATGGCCACCAGCTCGATCATGCTGCGGCTGGGTAGAGCCTGGACCACCGATAAAATGCTCGCGGTGCTGGCGCTGGAGGTCTGCGGATTTGTCCAGGTTCCGTTGCTGGTGTTTGGCGCATGGAGTCTTGCCACGCCGGACATGCCCACACCGCGATGGCGCAAACTTGGGCTGGCGCTTGGCCTAACTACGGCGGCGATCCTCTATGGGATTGTCTATGTATTGCGTGGCGAACCCTACCTTGCCTACGTGGTGCGCTCCGCGCCCCGCCACTTTGCGGTATCCGCAGCCTTGTTCTTCTGTGCCGTTGTCTTTTACCGTCAATGGAGAAAAGCCCGATCCTCTGCGGCCTTCATCAGCGGCGGCTTTTGTTTCCTCTATGGCGTGAATCAGGCTGTATATGGCGTTAACATTCTCGGCCTGATGATCGGTGCGCCGGATACCCTCCGCCCGATTCTTGGTTTTTCCTCGCGAGCCGATTCCGTACTCTTGGCCTTGGATGTTGTCTATATCTACGGCATTTGCCTTGGCATCGTTCTGCTGCTGATTGAAGAGCACCGGCGTGCCGACAGCGCCTTGCTCGAAAGCACCGGGCATAGTCGCCTGATTGCCGAGAGCAACACGGCTTTGCAGGCGGAGATGGCGGACCGCAACCGCGTTGAGCAGATTGTCCGGGAGAGCGAAGCCAAGTTTCGTATGATGGCGGAAACCGTCGCTTGCGGCATCTGGATTCACCAGGACGGACGTCTGCGTTACTTCAACCCCCAGGTCGAATCCCTGACCGGATACTCCCGGGAAGAACTTCTGTCTATCGATATGTGGACTTTGGTCCATCCCGATTTCCGCGAAGAGATGGGGATACGATCCCAAGCCCGGCTTCGCGGAGATGCCGTGCCTTCGCGTTATATGTTTCAAATCGTCACCCGGGATGGTGAAACGCGCTGGCTTGATTTCAGCGCCACCACCATCCAGTACGAAGGGAAGCCGGCCGTTCTGGCCAGCGCTTTTGACGTGACCTCAGCTAAGAGGAACGAGCGCCATATCAAGGAGCGGACCGCCAATCTCCAAGCCCTGATCAACAACAGCCCGCTGGGCATCGCGGTGATGGATGCGAATCATAATGTGCAGCTTTGCAACCCGGCGTTCGAAAGGATGTTCCAGTTTTCACAAAGCGAAATGATGGGCAAGAACCTCGACCCTTTCATTGCGCCGGGAATTGATGAAGCGTTGGAAATTACAAGGCGCATCCAGAGCGGCCAGGGAGTTCATGTCACCACGCGCAGGTACCGCAAGGATCGGACGCTTGTCGATGTGGAACTCCACGGGGTCCCCATGGTGCTGGAGGGCCGGCTGGTTGGGTGTTACGGCATCTATCAGGACATCTCCGACCGCAAGAAAGCAGAAGAAAAGCTGCGCAATCTCACTTTCCGCGTAATTCGAATCCAGGAAGAGGAGCGGGCGCGCATCGCCAGCGAGCTGCATGACGATGTCAGCCAGCGCCTTGGCGTCCTTACGTTCCAACTCGACCAGGTGCTGCAGGATTCGCTCCTGGCAGGTCCGGAATTCACCAAAACCTTGAAATCACTCTCTACGATTGCTCATCAACTGTGCAGTGATATCCAGCAGCTTACCCGCCACCTGCATCCGTCGCATGTCGAAATTGCGGGTCTGGTGTCCGCGATATCCGGGTTCTGCACGGAGTATGCGAGGCAGAACGGCTTCGAGATCGATTTTGCCCACAGCCGCATTCCTGATTCGCTGCCCCAGGAGATGAAGTTGTGCCTCTATCGCGTCGCGCAGGAAGCGATTCACAACGCACAAAAACACAGCGGATGCCGCCGCGTGCGCGTGGAACTGATTGGCGCTCCGGAATCCATCCGGCTGTGCGTCACCGACGCCGGCCGAGGTTTCGAATCAGTGGGAGCGCGATATGGGGAAGGACTGGGCCTGGTGAGTATGACGGAACGGGTCAAGAGTCTGGGCGGCCAGCTCCGTGTGCGGTCGCAACCCGGCAACGGGACTGTGGTCGA
This sequence comes from Terriglobales bacterium, assembly GCA_036522035.1. Lineage (GTDB taxonomy): Bacteria > Acidobacteriota > Terriglobia > Terriglobales > Acidobacteriaceae > Angelobacter. The sequence goes on along the minus strand of DATDGP010000343.1, from coordinate 52,521 downwards.
AGCCTCAGTTCCTCTGGCTAGAAGAGCCGTGGCCGGCTAGCGGCTGCCCAGGCGCACAAGCAGAGTGGGATGGTGGTTGTTGGCGGGTTATCGGTCTGGTGAGGTTCTCAGATTATCCGATCTCCCGAACTTTCTTATGCCCGCGCCGGATCGATCTTTTCCGTGTCAACCCCTAATTCCTGGATCGCCGCCTGGGCCCTGTTCGGATCAAATTTGCCATCGCGGGCCAACCGCGAGAGAGTCGCAGCGGCGATGGATTCGGCATTGATCTCGAAGTGACGGCGAAGATGCTCGCGGTTGTCACTGCGTCCAAAACCATCTGTGCCTAAGGAGACCAGCCGACCCTCGAGCCACACAGCCAATTGATCCGGAACGGCCTTGATGTAATCAGAAGCAGCAACGATCGGCCCTTGGCTGCCGGCCAGGGTGGTAACGATATACGGCTGCTTTGCCTTCTCGGTGGGATGCAGACGGTTCCAGCGTTCCACAGCCAGCCCGTCGCGGCGAAGCTCGTTGTAGCTGGTCACGCTCCACACCGCGGCCTCGACGTCGTACTGATCCGCCAGAATGCTTTGGGCCCGCAGGGCTTCGTTCAAGATCGGGCCGCTTCCGAATAACTGGGCTACAGCTTTGCCGCCCGGCGCGTCCTTGTATTTGTAGATCCCGCGGACAATGCCCTCACGGCAGCCCTCGGGCATTTTCGGCATCGGATAATCTTCGTTATACAGCATGATGTAGTAGAAGCGCGCTTCGTCTTCCTGATACATCCGGCGCAGCCCGTCGTCTACGATCACCGCGATCTCGTAGACATAGGCCGGATCGTAGCTGGCGCAGGTGGGGACCACCGTCGAGAGCACCAGGCTATGGCCGTCCTGGTGCTGAAGGCCTTCCCCGAGGAGAGTGGTTCTTCCGGCGGTGCCGCCCATCAGAAAGCCCTTGCCGCGAGCGTCCGCGAAAGCCCAGATCAAGTCTCCGATGCGCTGGAATCCAAACATCGAGTAGTAGGTGAAGAATGGAATCATGGGCACGCGATAGTTGGAATAGGCGGTCCCGGCGGCGGTAAACGATGCCATGGAGCCGGCCTCGGTAATTCCTTCTTCCAGAATCTGTCCGTCGCGTTCCTCGCGATAATAGAGGAGCATGTCCTGGTCGTGCGGCTTATACAGCTGTCCGCGGCTGGCGTAAATACCGACTTGGCGGATGATAGATTCCATGCCGAAAGTGCGCGCCTCATCAGGAATGATGGGCACGATCAGCTTGCCGATTTTCGGGTCCTTCATCATCTGGCGCAGCATGCTCACGTAGCCCATGGTGGTGGAGACGGCGCGACCTTTCGAGCCGGCCAGCGATTCGGCGAACAATTCGAGCCCTGGAGCCTGAAACTCGGGCTTGCGATTATCGCGACGCGGGAGATAACCGCCGAGCTCGCGCCGGCGTGCCTGCAGATAGACCATTTCTGCGCTGTCTTTGGGCGGAAGGTAGAGCGAGCCCTCTTTGGCGGCTCTTTCGGGAATGGGAATCTCGAAACGCGAACGAAACTCCACCAGCGCCTGGTCGGTCATCTTCTTTTCCTGGTGCGTGGCATTCCGCGCTTGCGCCGAACCCAGGCCGTAACCCTTGATGGTCTTGGCCAGGATCACCGTGGGAGCTCCACGGAATTCCACCGCGCGCTTGTAAGCGTTGTACACTTTCTGCGGATCAAGGCCGCCGCGCTGCAGGCGGAAGACCTCGTCATCGCTCATGTCGGCTACCAGCTCGAGCGTCTCCGGATACTTGCCGAAAAATTCCTTGCGAACGAACGCGCCGTCCTTGGCTTTGAAAGCCTGGTATTGGCCGTCCAAACATTCTTCCATGCGCTTGTGGAGCATGCCCGACTGATCGCGCGCCAGCAGCGGATCCCAATTCGAGCCCCAGATCACCTTGATCACATTCCAGCCGGCGCCGCGGAAGGCGGATTCCAGCTCATTGATGATCTTGCCGTTGCCGCGAACCGGGCCGTCGAGTCGTTGCAGGTTGCAATTGACAACGAAGATCAAATTGTCGAGCTTCTCGCGTGAAGCCAGAACCAGTTGTGATCCCATCGCTTCCGGCTCATCGGTCTCGCCATCGCCGACGAAGGCCCAAACCTTGCGCGGCGTTTCCTCAATCAAGCCGCGATGCTCGAGATATCGCATGAATCGTGCCTGATAGACCGCGTTGAGCGGACCCAGCCCCATCGAAACCGTGGGGAAACGCCAAAAGTCGGGCATGAGCCAGGGATGAGGATATGAAGCCAGGCCAGGAGTATCGCGTAATTCGTGGCGGAAATTTTCTACCTGCTGCTGCGTAAGACGTCCTTCTAAAAATGCCCGCGCGTAGACGCCGGGAGAAGCATGTCCTTGAAAATAAATGAAGTCGCCGGGCTGGTCGCCGTAGCTGGCATGGAAGAAATGATTGAAGCCGACTTCCAGCAGGGTGGCAAGCGATGAGAAGGTCGAAATATGGCCGCCGATGCCCGGGTCCTTCTTGTTCTGACGGTGCACCATCGCCATGGCGTTCCAGCGGATTAAGCTCTTGATGCGGCGTTCTAAGAGGCGGTCGCCGGGGTAGGGTGACTCCTCAAACACAGGGATGGTGTTGACGTACGGAGTGTTTAACTGGATAGGGGCATCGATCCCAACACTGCGGGCGCGTTGGGTGAGCGCATCCAGAAGACGGGCGGCGCCGCTGGGCCCTTGTTCTTCGACTACCTGATCAAACGCTTCAAGCCATTCGTCCACTTCCTGAAAATCCGGCTCGATCTCCGCCGGAGGGTGACCATTCACGATGCTGGAGCTCATACCGTCTAGTATGCGCTAACCTTCGCTCCCTGCCAACCTGCCGGTATCGCGAATGATAGGGTTCTTGAGGACATTGCCCGTCGTGCTTTGACGACCGAGGCTTCCCCTTGTGGAGGAGGAATCAGCTTTTTTTGTTACGGGCTGAGTGAGAAGCGTCCGGCAGGCGGAAGCCACAGCTCGGTCGAGGTCTCGGGTGAACCGCTCAACGAGCTTCATCCTCCATTTGTCCGACCACAAGCTCTTCGACCGGAGATGAGCTTCCATCTTTGCTAGCGGATCCTCGAAAGAGTGTCCATCCGCAGCCGCGGGGCGCGACCTATGGTCCGCCGTCGAGGTCTTGCACTCGATGAGTGCCGGGCCATGGCCTTGGCGCGCACGTCGGATGGCTTCCTGAGCCACACGGTACACAGCTACTACGTCACTGCCGTCAAGGACAAAGCAAGGCAGGTCGTTGTGCGGCAAGCCGGCTTCTGTCTCAGAACTCTGCGCTTCGGGCCAAGACTCGACGAGGTACACGATGGGCAGCGTGTATGCTGCAGCAAAACGCACCGCCTCGCCGACCACATCGAGAGAAACCCCGTGAACGCCTGACAGAGAGACTGCTACCTGTGGCGCACGGCGCAGCTTGAAAGCCCAAGCCGCTCCCGTCAGCAGGTTGATTTGAGCCTTGGAGGAGGAGCGGGGCAGAATCACCTCCACGGCCCTGCTGGTGGTGGTCAGGTGGCCGTCTGGATGATCCTTGCGAAGGTCGGTAAAGATTCTCTCAAGATGCGTGCCTCGGATGAATCGAGCCACATATTCGCGGCGATCCGAAGCCGCGCAGTCTTCCCCTGCGAGGTTAATGAGGGCGCCGACCTCGGGCGCCTCATGACCGGATGCCACCGAGATCTCTCCCGGAAATACGCCTTGTGACACCAGCAAGCGCGCTCGCTCGGCCATCATGCGGCATCCCAGCATCGTCGAGTACAGCTGCTTGAGTTTTGCCGCGTCTAACGACGCTGGTGGCGGCAAGATGCGGGGCGCTTGTGGCGTCTGCTTGGGTCGTCGGCTTCGCGATTTGGAAACTTTACCCGGCCTGCCAGCCATAGCTTTTTATCTTAATCGCAAACCCATCCTGGGGTTTGAGGTTTGCAACCTGAACGACGCATCTTCGGTTCCACGATTGTTTCGCGGTTTTCAACAGCGTGGTGAAAAACGATGTGGAAAAAACCAAAAGTAATACGTCAACTGTGCGCCAACCGCGCTTTCTCAACGCTTTGCACTGAATCAGGTGCGAATGTTAATAGCATGTAAAAATTAAAGGAGGCGCAATCCCTTCCCTCGCGACGCTGCAAAAAATTGCGTCACAGTTGCAGATTGCTTCACCCGGGAAGGGCAGCGTAAGATCGGCGCCCGAGGGGAGAAGTCACGGCCGGCCATGAAGGTCCGCATCGACAAGCTTCTGGTAGATCGCGGCGTTGCGGCTTCGCGCGAGCGGGCGCAGGCCATGGTGCTCGCTGGGCGGGTTCTTGTCGGCAACCAGAAGGTCGAAAAAGCGGGCGCCAACGTGGATCAGGATGCGGAGATCCGTTTGCTGGGCGAAGATCCGAAGTACGTGAGCCGCGGGGGTCTCAAGCTGGAAGCTGCGCTGGTGCACTGGGAGATCGATCTCGCCGGCAGAACTTGCCTGGACGTCGGCGCCTCTACCGGCGGATTTACCGATTGCATGTTGCAGCACGGCGCCCATGAGGTGATAGCGGTCGACACCGGCTACGGGCAAATCGCGCAGCGTCTGCGATCGGACACGCGCGTGAAACTTCTGGAGAGGACGAACGTTCGCTATCTGACGGCGCATATTTTGCGTGCGGCAGGTGCCCGTGATGACGTAACGTTTGTCGCGATCGACGTTGCATTCATCTCTGTTACACTCATCCTCCCAGCGGTTCTCGAGTCGGCTCTTGTCCAACCGCCCTCGCGATGTCGGGAGCTTGTGGTGCTGATCAAGCCGCAGTTTGAGGTGGGGCGGAAGCTGGTGGGTAAAGGCGGTATTGTGCGCGATGAACAGGCACAGCAGGGGGCAGTCAAAAAAGTCTGGGAAGTGGTAGGTGCCCTCGGTGGTCGCAATCTCGAGGTCATCGAGTCGCCGATCCTTGGAGCTGAGGGCAACCGGGAGTTTCTACTGTACGCAGAGTTTCCATGAAGCGAGTGGCCATCATTTCCAAACAGGGCAAGCCCGAGTTGGGCCGGGTCGCGATCGAAGTGACCGGCTGGCTGCGGAGTCATGGCTACTCGGTGACGGTGGATGGGCCTGCACGCGAGTTTTGCCCGGATTGTGCACTGGCCGAGAGGGACCATGTCCTTGGGACGCGCCCGGACTTCGTGATCGTTCTGGGCGGCGACGGCACTCTACTCGGGGCGGCTCGCAAGGTCGCCGCAGCCGGAATTCCCATTCTCGGCATCAATCTGGGTTCTCTGGGATTCCTCACCGAAATCAAACAGGAGGAGATCGCCCGGGCTCTGGAAGACGTTGATTGCGGACGCTACGAAGTGAGCGAACGAGCCATGCTTCACTGCCAGGTCCTGCGTCAGGGACAGACCGTTGCCAGCTACGATGCTCTGAACGACGTGGTGCTAAACCAGCAGGCGGTGGCGCGCATCACTGAGTTTGAGCTCCGCATCAACGGGATTTTTGTTTCTAACTACAAAGCCGACGGGCTGATTATTTCGACGCCCACCGGCTCTACTGCGTATTCGCTAGCCGCGGGCGGACCGATTCTGGTGCCCGAGGTCCCCGGCTTTCTCGTGACTCCGGTGGCTTCGCATGCGCTCACCAACCGTCCGCTCGTCGTCCAGGACAACGCAGTGATCGAGATCCGGTTGATGGTCACGCGCGAGCGAGGCTACTTAACGATCGATGGGCAGCAGGGCGTCCCGCTCGAAGAGGGAGACATCGTCCAGTGCCGCAAGTCGAAGTCTGTGGTGAAACTGTTCCGCTTGCCCGAGCGAACTTTTTTTCAAGTCCTGCGCACTAAGCTGAAGTGGGGCGAGAGGTAAGCGGCGGCATGAGACTTTGGTGGTCCTCGGTTCTCCTATCTTGCACCATCCTGCTGACTCCGGCGCTGGGCGCGCAGGGTCAGCCGAAGCCGGCCGCGGACCTGATCATTACCAACGGCAAAGTATGGACGGTGGACAAGGCCCGGCCCCAGGCGGAAGCGCTGGCGGTTCTCGGAGATCGCATCGTGGCCGTGGGCAGCTCGACTGAAGTTGATGCCTGGCACGGTCCCCAGACCAAGGTGGTCGATGCCAAGGGTAAACTCCTGCTTCCTGGCTTCAATGACGCGCACACGCACTTTGTCGATGGAGGCAGCCAGCTCCAGGACGTGCAGTTGAAGGACGCGGAAACTCCAGAAGAGTTCGCGCGCCGAATCGGCGAGCGTGCCAACAGTACGCCCAAGGGCGAATGGATCACCGGCGGCAATTGGGATGAGCAGCGGTGGTCTCCACCGCACCTTCCTACCAAAGAACTGATCGACCCGGTCACTCCGCAGACACCTGTTTGGGTGACCCGCTACGACGGTCACGAGTCCCTGGCCAATTCAGTAACCTTGCGCCTGGCCAACATCACGGCGAAGACCGCCGATCCTCCCGGCGGACAGATCGTTCGCGATGCCCAAGGCAATCCCACGGGCGTTCTTCGCGACGCGGCCCAGGATCTGGTGGCCAAGGTGATGCCCCCCCTGTCGCACACTCGACGTCTGCGGGCGGTGCACCAGGCGCTGGACCACGCCGCTTCATTGGGGGTGACTAGCGTTCAGGACAAAAATCCGCTTTACGAAGACGTAAAGGTCTACGCTGAGCTGGCCGAGAAGGGCGAACTGACGAGCCGGATGTACGTCGCGCCGATGGAAACCGATTGGAAGGACCAGGCGAAGATCGGCATCCGCCGCGCTTTCGGGACCTCTTTCTTACGGATGGGCGCGGTGAAAGGTTATGCCGATGGCTCGCTCGGATCCGAAACCGCCTACTTCTTCGATCCCTACACCGACAATCCTCAGAGCCACGGCTTGCTCAGCGAAGAAATGCATCCGCCCTCGGCCATGTTGCAACGCCTGAAGGGTGCCGACGCCGCGGGTTTGCAGATTTGTATTCATGCGATCGGTGACCGCGGCATCTCCATGATCCTAGATATGTTTGAGCAGATCAAAAACGCTAACGGCAAGCGCGACCGCCGCTGGCGTATCGAGCACGCCCAACACATGGTCGAGAAGGACTTTGCCCGCTTTGCCCGCCTGGGCGTGATCGCCTCGGTTCAGCCTTATCACGCCATCGACGACGGGCGCTGGGCGGAGAAAAGAATCGGTCCAGACAGAATCAAACGCACTTACGCCTTCCGCACCTTTCTCAACCACGGAGTGCGCCTGGCTTTTGGCACAGACTGGCCAGTTGCTCCCCTGAGTCCCATGTGGACCATCTACGCTGCCGTAACACGAGCGACCCTCGACGGAAAAAATCCAGACGGCTGGGTTCCCGAGCAGAAGCTGAGTGTCGCCGAGGCGGTCGAAGCGTACACCCTAGGTTCAGCCTATGCCGAGTTCCAGGAAAATGAGAAAGGGTCGATCACTCCGGGCAAGCTCGCAGATTTCGTTGTCGTGAGCGACGACATCTTCAAGATCCCGCCGGCGGCCATCAAGAACGTGAAGGTCGAGGCGACCTACGTGGGCGGAAAGCTAGTATACGGGGGCCTGGAGTAATAGACGAGGCGCTTAACACTCAGCGGCTAAGCACTCAGCCATTGCTCCCGAATAGATAGCCGTATGTCTTGTGATTCTCCGGAGTGCCCACAGACTCTTCGGATCTGGATTTTCTTCAAGAGGGGAAACCGCAGAAGCAGGATGAGCGTGCCGACAAAAGATTAAGAAGCCCCGAGTTTTGTGCCTTGACCCATTCGCCTCGACCAGCGGTTCGCTATAGACCCTTGCCGACCTGCTCTCTCTGCTCAGTTCCTTTCGAAACTCGCAAAGTGCGATCTTTAATCAGCTTGGCTGAAGCTTGGGCTCCGGGCTCGCCACCAACCGGGTGAATCGGTCAACGCCTCGGGGCTTCTATTTTTGCCTCTGAACATCTCATGTTCGCCTCGACCAGCAGCTCGCTGATAGATCCTCGCTGACCCTCTTGCCGCTTCCAGCTTTCGCCGGGCGACCGTGATCGAACTTGGATCCCGGACTCGCCACCAACCGGGAAAACGTTTGTGATGTCAAAGAACGAGTGTGAATGTACGCTCTCGGAAAATGAAGTCAAACGAATTTTCGCACCTAAAAGTCCTCTGGAATCAATGAGCTGCAGACCTTCCACAAGCGCCTGCAAAAAGAACAGTGCAGCGGCCTCTGAAAGCACAATAGGCATGCGGATAAAACGCATTTTTAGCCCGTACGAAGAATGTGTAAATAGCGGTAAAAACCGCTGTTCATGCGGGGAAGAGAGGATGCCCTTTTTTGTCTGCCCCGCTTAGAAGTATCCTGGCGTGAGCAAGATGGGGGAGCAAGAAAATCCACCGATGGTGTGATGGCCGTCTGCCTCTATCAGTCGCGCTCGAGGCAAGCGCTCTCCTTGTACATGTCCGGATGTAATTTGGTTGATTGGGTTTATACGACGTAGAGTATGTCGTTGACCGCGAGTAGCAGTCCCCCAGGAACCGCTTGATGCACACCTCAGCACGAGCCAGATGGGAATTTCTTGTCGTTAGCGCCGATCAGCGGCTCTCGACCACGCTGACTACTTCGGTTCACGAATTCCTAGGAATCGGCCGCTATGCCGCCGACACCGCTTCGGCCTTGGCCTACATCTCCCGCCGCAAACTCGACGGTATTTTTGTCGACCTGCGTACCGACGGCGCGCTTGCGTTGCTCGGCACCATTCGCCGTGGCAGCTCCAATCGCTTTACCGTGGTTTTTGCCTGCGCCGACGAGTATGAGGACGCAACCCGCTTACTCAATTCTGGCGCAAACTTTGTGCTGCACAAGCCGGTGGACCGCGAGGAGGTTCTGTCGGTGTTGGAAAGCGCGCTTCCGCTGATCGACGCCGAACGGCTGCGTTATATGCGTCACCAGCTTGCTCTGCCGGTTATGCTCAGAACCAACGGACGCGAGCAAAAAGCGATGACATCCAACATCAGCCGCGGTGGTATGGCCGTGCTTGGTCTGGAGGCCTTTGCACCGGGTTCTCCCGTCCAATTTAGCTTGCAGCTTCCGGTCGGCGAGCTGGTTCAGGGTCGCGGCGAAATCGCATGGTCCAATACCGACGGAGCCATGGGAATACGGTTTTACCTGATGGGCGAGGAAGTCAAGAAGACTTTGTGGAACTGGATGGAGCAGAAAGGCGGAAGCGGGCTCAATCCCGCTTGAAGCTTGATCAAGCCGCGCCAGTCTTTCCCGTCCAGTCTCCGAGCAAATCCACCTCGCCTCCCGGGTTCAACGATTCACGCGACGGCTGCAATACGAGCTGTCCGCCACGCGAGAAATATGGACCCCAAAGGCTCCATGTCTCAAATCCACCGCCTGAGACGGTGACCATGATGGCTTCGTGCGACGAATCGCCAAGAGCGCCCCAGCCTTGGCCTTCCAGGCGAGCTGTGGCTGTGAAATCGTCAAGATAGACATCATTCACGGTGATAATGGCAGCAGCGTTGTTCTCTTTGGCTATGTCCATCATCTCCGCGTAAATCTCTTGCCGCTCTTCTTCGGTTTCGAACTCGAGGTCGAAGATCAGGTTTTCCTCACCGGTGATGACCACGGCTACGGGATTGAGATGGCCCTGTTCCAGCAAAGATTGCTGGGCCTCATGCAACAATTCGTACGCCAGGGCCTTGAGATCGGTCACAGGCAGGAAGTCTCCGGCTTCAGCAAGTCCTTGATGTTTTCTCGGCGGCGCACCAGCTTGGCCCGGCGACCGTCGATCAGAACTTCGGCGGGGCGCAGCCGCGTATTGTAGTTCGATGCCAGAGACATGCCGTAAGCGCCTGCGTCGAGGATACAAAGATAATCCCCCGGAGCCGCAGCCGGCAGCACGGCGTCGCGCGCCAGAAAGTCGCCGCTCTCACATATCGGGCCGGCGACGTCTGAGACTTCCGTTTCCTCATCAGGCCGCACTACGACTAAGGCGATCTCATGTCTGGCACCGTACAGCGACGGACGAATCAGGTCGTTCATGGCCGCGTCCACGATGGTGAAGCGCTTGTTGCCGTTGTTCTTCCGGTTCAGCACGCGGGTGAGCAAGCCGCCGACGGGGGCAACGATAAAGCGTCCAGGCTCGAGCAGCAGATGCGGCGGAGCGCCCTTGAGAGTTCGCAACGGCTGAATGACAGCATCGGCGTAGTGGCGCGCCATATCCATCAGATCGATGGGGTGCGAGCTGTCGTAGGAAATGCCGAGTCCGCCGCCGACATCGATCATACGGATCCAGTGGCCATCAGCAGCAAGTTGTCCGACCAGTTCCACCACCCGTTCCATGGCCAGTCGAAATGGTCGAACATCGCTGATTTGTGATCCGATGTGCAAGCTGACTCCGGTGACTCGCAAGAACTTGTGCTTGGCCGCTTGATCGTAGAGTGCTCGCGCGGCGGTGATAGGCACTCCGAATTTGTGTTCGCGTAGCCCGGTGGAGATGTAGGGATGAGTCTCCGCGGGGACATCGGGATTCACGCGCAGGGCGATATTGGCCGTTCGGCCAAGCCTGGCGGCACACTGGGCCAGGAGCTCCAACTCGCCCTCGCTCTCGACATTAAAGAGCTGGATGCCGCTCCCGAGCGCCAGCAGCAGCTCGTCTTCGGTCTTGCCCACGCCGGAAAACACAACTTTGCCCAGTGCTTGCTTACGCGCCAGACGAACGCGCTCCAGTTCGCCGCCGGATACGATGTCGAACCCGGCTCCCAGTCCAGCCATCAGACGCAGCAGGCTCAGGTTGGAGTTTGCCTTCACCGAATAACAGATGGTGTGCTTCACACTGCGAAAAGCGCGGTCGAGGATACGAAAACGTTCGCGCATCGCGGTTGCAGAATAGACATACAGAGGCGTCCCGTATTTTTTCGTCAGGCGCGTGAGAGGAACACGCTCGCAATGCAGCTCGTTGTTCTTGTAAATGAAAGCCGGCGGGCGCGTAAACATGATCGGGATTGTAACAAAAGCATGCGGCTCTTTAGTCAAGCGCCGCCCGGCGGAAATCATCACCTTCATTGAAGTGGCAGACCTGGACAAACGTCGCTACAAATTCTTGTCCACCGACCTCGCGATCGCGGGCTCTAGCAAAGACAAAGCTGTCACCGATCCTTAGACACACCCATTTGCCGAATTGAAAACTCAATCCAGAACTAGGAGAAGCTCGCTGATTCGACCAGCTACGGCTACCTCACTTTCAATACCACGACCGTCTGATCGTCGAAGACCGGAGTGCCGGCGGCGAATTCTTGCGTAGCGGTGAAGATGGCATCCACGATCTCCTGCGCGCTGTGCTGGGAGTTGTGGTCGACGACGTGTTCGATGCGGACTCGTCCAAACTGCTCGTCGCGCGCATTCGTGGCGTCGATCAGCCCATCACTCAGGAATACGAAAACGTCGCCGGAAGACGCGTGGATGGTGGTTTCGTCATAGGTAGCGTCGGCAAACATCCCTAAGGGCAGTCCCGCAGTTTCGATCATGTGCGCGTGTCCCTGGCTGAAATAAATGGGGCGGGGCAATCCGGAGTTGGCTACACGCATGATCTTCTTGCTGTCGTCCCAGAGGGCGCAGCAGAGGACCACATAGTTGGCGTCGAGCCGGCGCTGGTTGAGCGCACGGTTGACGGCGGTAAGCATCTCCGCAGGCGCTGGCTCGCCGTGGGCCACACTGCGGATGATCCCGCTGACCAGCGCAGCATAGAGCGCTGCAGGGGCGCCCTTGCCGCTTACGTCGCCCACCGTAATGCAGGCTCGGGGCAGCATGTAATCGAGGAAGTCATACATGTCGCCGCCAATGGCATGCGCTGGATTGTAACGGGCGGCCAGTTCGGCCCCGGGTAGGCTGGGACGTCCCGGTGGCAGCAGATGGTATTGGACCTCGCGCGCCATGGCAAGATCGCGCTCCAGACGCTGTTCCTCGCGCGCCAGCCGCTCGTAGAGCGTGGCATTCTCGATGGAGATAGCGATCTGCGCCGCCAGCGTGCTCATCGCGCGAACGTGGTCCTCGTGAAAGAATCCCCGGCGCGTGTGCTCCAGATCGAGCACGCCGATCACCTTGTCCTTGTAAATCAGCGGCACGCAGAGTTCGGAGCGCGTTTCTGGGTTGGCCTTGATGTAGCGCGGATCTTTGGAGACGTCCGGTACCAGGATGGGGCGCTTCTCTAGGGCCGCCGATCCCACCAGGCCGCGCCCGAGCGGGATTTCTTGCTTGATCTGGACGGTTTCCTTGAAGCGAACGGAAAAACGGTGGATCAGCTTTTGGGTGCTTTCGTCGAGCAACAGGATAGAGAAGATCTGAAAGTCGATAACCCGCTGCAGCAGCTCACCAACCCGCTTCAGCAGCTGGTCGACGTTCAAGATCGACGTGAGCTCGCGGCTGATCTCGGTCAACAGAGCCAGGGTGTTCGCCTGGCGGACGATGCGCGTGTGCAAGCGCGCGTTTTCGATGCTCACGGCGATCCGCGACGCAATCAGCCCAAGCAGCCGGGCATGTTCCTCGGTGAAGTAGCCAGTCTCACCCGCTTCCAGGTCGATCACACCGATGGCTTTGTTCTTGGTGATCAGCGGTACGGCTAGCTCGGAGCGAACACGGGGAAGAGCTTCGATGTAATGGGTCTCTTTGCTCACATCGTCGACCAGCATCGCCCGTCGCTCCTTGACGGCGCGACCGGTCACGCCTTCACCCACCTTTACGCGGATGCGCTCGGCAACCTCCGGCAGATGCCCAATCTGAAAACGGAAGCGGAGCTCCTGGGTGCGCTCGTTCAGCAACAGAATAGAGAAGATCTCGTAGTCAATGACTCGCTTCACCACTTCGGCCACACGCTGCAGCAGCGTGTTCAGGTCGAGGGTGGTGTTGAGGACGTCGGCAACTTCAATGAGAAGAGCCTCAACGTCCATGCGCGGAGTGGCAGCAGGTGGGGTCATCGAAGCCATTCATCATCATAGCAGCGATGCCCTGCCATGGTTCTAGAGCTGTGATTCGCCTTACGTACTTCATACGATGGGAGAAACCAGAGTGCCTAAGAACTCGGCCTTCTAAAATAAATCCCCTCAGTCCCGAATCCGGTGACGCAGCTACGTTTCTGATCAGCACCCGAAACGCGACCGCCTACTCGGATCTAAATGAAGGGGTGTGCTCGCGTTACGGCCCCCGGGAAGGTCACTGAGAAGGGCGAAGAAATCCTTGAGGCTCTTGCCCAGCCGCTTAGTGTGAATCGCCCAGCGCGCCCAGCTCGCGCACGATAGCTACACCGGAACTGGTGCCCAGTCGGTTAGCCCCGGCGTCGACCATGGCCTGGGCCGTGGATGCGGTGCGGATGCCGCCGGAAGCCTTAACGCCGGCGCGATTGCCGACTACGCCACGCATCAGGGAGACATCATCCACGATGGCGCCGCCGAAGAAGCCCGTGGCCGTTTTGACGAAGTCGGCTTTGGCAGCCACGCTGAGCTCGCATCCGAGGATTTTCTCTTCAATAGTTAGGAGCGGTGTTTCAAGTATCACTTTCACTATAGTGCCGCCGCCGCGAGCGACTTCGGTCACGGCCATCAGGTCATTCTGCACCGATTGCCGATCGCCCGACTTGAGGGCCCCGATGTTCAAGACCATGTCGAGTTCCTGGGCACCGAGGCGAACCGCTTCAGCAGCCTCAAAGCGCTTGACCGTAGTGTGGTTCGCGCCGAGGGGGAATCCTATCGTGGTCGCCACTTTCACCGGAGTGCCGCGCAGGATCGACGAAGCCAGGCCGATCCACCACGGGTTCACGCACACAGCGGCGAAGCCGAACGCAGTGGCCTCCTGGCATAGGTGCACAATCTGCTCGTGAGTAGTCTCAGGTTTGAGGAGGGTATGGTCGATGAGCCCGGCGATTGCCTGCCATGCCGATCGGTGAACCTGAGGCGCTGTGAGAATCTGAGACATCCAGAACGGATTGTATTCCTCCTAGACGCCTTCCTCAAGGACACAAATATCGGGCAAGTTGCGAAAGCGTTCCGCGTGGTCCAGACCGTAACCCACTACAAACTTGTCGGGGATTTTGAAGCCGACGTAGTCAGCCTCCACCTTGGCCACGCGCCGCGATGGCTTATCCAGCAGCGCCGCAATCTTCATGCTCCGGGGCTGGTGCTCCTCGAGATGCTTCTTGAGGAAGGTGAGAGTCAGACCGGTGTCGAGGATATCTTCCACCAGAATCACGTTCTGGTCGCGCAGCGGGGTAGTGACGTCCTTGATCAGCTGCACTTCGCCCGCCGTATGTTTCTTGGTGCCGTAGCTGCGCACGGCGATGAAGTCAAACGTGGCATTTAATTCGATCTGTCGGGCTAAGTCGCTCAAGAACATGCAGGCGCCCTTAAGGACTCCGATCAGCACCAGTGATTGGCCGGCGAAATCGCGTGTGATCTCTCGTCCCATGCGATTGACGGCCTCGGCAATCTCGTCGCGTGTCAGCAGCCTTTCCATTTTTCTGAACTGGGATTGTCTCACACAGAAGCTGGTTCGAACCAGAGACTGAATATTCTCGAAGTCATCCGCTGAGTCGGCACATGGGAACTATCATTTTCGAGATTCTTTAGCGTCCTCAGTCATTGGTCCGGCTCGATCGAAATAGTGAGATGCTCCTAGCGCGTAATTTCAGGGCACAAGGGTCCCGCGGGCGCCTACTGCCAAGAGTTCTGGGAGCTGGCAGATGTGGAAGGAGGTACCGGCGATATCGCTTAGTCGAGGCGTCGGGCTAGCACCAGGGTCACGTCGTCGGGCTGCTCTTGCGAGCCAATCCAATCCTGGACCGCCGCAATGGCGTGTTCGGAAATGCGTCCCAGAGAGAGGTCGCGGTTGGAAGCGATGGTTTCCACCAGGCGAGCTTCGCCGAATTCGCCGAAGTCGTTTTCCGGTTCCGTCATGCCGTCGCTGAAGGCAATGAAGATGTCGCCGGGGTGAAGCTGTACGGTCTGCTCTTCGTATTGGCAATCGTCAAACAGGCCGACCACGGTGCCACCGACGTCGAGTCTTCGTGTCGAGCCATCTTCGCTCAAAACGATCGGGGGAAGATGGCCGGCATTGGAGTAGGTTAGGCGGCGGCTTTCGTCGTCGTAGAAGCCGAGGAAGAGCGTGGCGTACTTTTCCGGCGCCGTGGTGGCGTGCACATGGCGGTTCAGGAGCCACAGAACCTGCGCTGGCGACGGCCGGGCGATACGTGGAGCCAATCGGGCGGCGCGCGTGTGCGTTCCGTAGGCTGCCGACGCGCCCGCAGAAACCAGTTGCTCTTGCTCATAAGCGCGAACCGCAGAATGGATGGTGGCCATCAGCAGGGCGGCCGAGATGCCTTTGCCGCTGACATCGCCAACGGCAATGCCCACCTGCTCGGAGTTGTACGAGAGGAAGTCGTAATAATCGCCGCTGACAATGCGTGCCGGACGGCAGGTTCCATAAAGCTCCAGGCTCTCGGTTCCTGAAACTCCGTGAGGGAAGAGCTGCGACTGGACCTCGTGCGCGATCTCCAGCTCGCTTTGCAACCGTTCTTTTTCCTTCTGCTCCGCGATCAGCTTTTCAAGCGATTCCGTCATGGAGTTGAAGGCGGTTTGCAAGGCGCCCAGCTGATCCCGGTGACGGACTTTGATGCGGTGCGTGAAGTCGCCCTTGTTGATAAACTCGGTGGCGCGATACAGGTTGGCAACCGAATAGGTGATGGTTCTGGTCAGCCGTATGCCGATCAGTAGCGCCACCAGCATCACCACACCAAATGTTGCGGCCACCAGCAGCAAGAACAAACCGATCACACCCGTCCAAACTCCCATGGATGTGCCCAGAGAAGAAACCAAAGCCGACGGCCGCGTGGCCCCGCCGAAAGCGCGGGTCTCCTGCTTGCCGCTATTCCAGTCCGTGGTCTGGATCACGCCGGCAAATCGGAATTCAGGATCAAAGGCGCTCTTGGGTTCGGAAACCTCACCGGCACTGAAAGCAGCCCGGTTCTGAGGTTCCAGGCTGGGATCTTCTGACGGTGAAGTGATCTGAATCCCGCTGCTGGTATCGATGCGGTAATTGAACAGCGTGAGTGAACCCAGCTGCGTGGCGATCCGGCCAAGGAATTTCCGGTCGAAGGCGATCGTAGAAACAATCAGAGCCGGGCCCTGGCGGGTCGAAACCGCATTCGCTGCGCGCACGGTAAGCTCCTTGCCGTCGCTGACGAGTCCGATGTAGCCGTCCTTGAGCCAGGCAGGAGTCTCAGCCTTCGCCAGGATTTCAACGGAACGTCCCGGGAAGACAGTGTCGGCAGCCATGATCTGTTGGGGAGTTGTGCCCCGTCGTGTGATCTGCTCTGCGGCGGCAGCATTGGCCGCACTCAACCGCTGTTCCTGGGCGCGAATCTCGGAGACGGCAAGAAAGGTAGCCAGGTGCTCGACTCCCAAATAGCCTGTTCCCAAAGCCAGGGTGACAGCCAGAGCCACCGGTACACCACCGATGAACAGGTAGGTCACGATCAACCGGTTGCGCACGCTCCACATGACGTGGTTGCGAAACCATCGCAGGGCCAGGAACAGCAGTAAGACCCAAAGAATGAGACCGACAAAAGTGATCCATCCCTCTAAAGCTGCGGCACTCTCGAAGGCGCCCGCCTGCTTGAAGCTCCATCGCAGAAACAGCAGCAGGAGTTCCAAGCCGAGGACGTACGCGGTAAAGCGGGCCATGCGGGTGCGCGGCACCACTCGGGGAACCTTACGCAGGATTGTGCTCCAAAGGCTCAAGGCTGTACTGATTATAGCGGCAGGCTGCTCGACAGAAAGCGCGGAGTCAGGCGGGATGGTCGGCTGCGCGGTTTGGAGAAGCGCTTAGAAACTCCTTGGGCAGCGGCTCCGAGGAAGCCAATCGCGCTCCCGCCAGTAGCATCATACCGGATAGAAAGGCCCAGAACATGAGCGTCACCGAGATAGAGAAGGGACCGTAAACCTCGGGGAAATCAAGCCAGGGCAAGGCCTTCATGTAAGCGTATTTGGAGGCTTCCCACAGGACGCCCATGGCGATCGCTGCGGGAATTACTTTGCGTGCTCGGATCTTGCCGTTGGGCAGAAACCAGTAGACCAGGAAGAAAATCACGATGCTGGTGAGTAGAGCCAGCACCTTGAGCACGGCGAAGGTCGCAACTCTGAAGATGATGTTCTGGCTGTGGCCCAACATCAGGAACCGGAGAGCGATCTGGTTTTCAGCGCCCAATCCTACCGAGATCATTGCCAGTATGCCGCAGGAGAACGCCAGGGCTAGAGAGACCACTTGATTGCCCAGATACGAGCGGTTCTTCGAGAAGCCCCAGATGTGGTTGAGGGCAACCTCCAGAGGCAGGAAGACGCCGGTCGAAGTTATCAGCAGAATAATGATCGAGGCCAAGCGGGCTCCGCGGCGACTGTCGACAATGATGTTGAGGTGGTGGACCACAAAATCCTGTCCCACCGGCAGATGATCGCGGAGCATTTGCACGATGACACTGGCCATGGTCTGGGAGTGGAAGACGTGCCGGATGAGCCACATGAGCAGCACCATGAACGGGAAGAAAGAAAGAATCGCGTTGGCGGCCACCGAAAAGGCGAAGGTATGAACCTCAGTGGTGGTCAGGTAATGAAGGGTACGAACCACGCGACTGCGGACCAAGCGTCGCCACGGAGCCAAGAGCCGTGCGCCCATCGACGCTCGAGGCGCCGCAGCTGGATGGGCTTCGGAGGGCGAAACTGAGTCGATTGGCATTAGAAAACTAACAGTCATCCTACCAGAGCAGCCCCGAAAAGCTCCGCGATTCCGCTCTCGGACAGCACGAAAGTCTCTTGTATTGATGGACTTGCGGAAACATTGGAGTTTTCTTAAACAAAGTTCTTTACAAAGAGCAGAATTCCTGAATATTATGCCTAGCTCCCAGAGAACATTCAGGTCGGGGCGATTCGGGTTGATGTTTTGGTTCAGCGCAGTGGAACTTCACGAAACGATCAGGTTGCTAGAGCCATGGCGGCTATGTCCCGCTGGTTCCGGCCACCACTTTTTGTCAGGGGAAAACTGGCCGGCAAAGCAGCAACCTCTTCTCTCTTCCTGCGGACCATTTGCAGGGGAGAACTTTATTCTGAGTTGAGGCGAAAGGAGTTTTTGTGAGAGAGAAGGGTACAGTAAAGTGGTTTAACGGCGCCAAAGGATATGGGTTCATTCAACGTTCAACCGGAGAAGACGTGTTCGTCCATTTCTCCGCCATCCAGGAAAACGGCTACCGCACGTTGAATGAGGGCGAGACCGTTGAGTTTGAGCTCTTGAAGGGGCCGAAGGGATATCTGGCCGCTAACGTCATGCGGGGCAGCGCCAGCTAGAACCGGCTCGTTTTCACGATTTTTGATGGGCCCCTTGCCGCGGGCAAGGGGTTTTTTGTGGCGACTCCTCGCTAGTGCACGCCCGGCACGGGGACAGATCAGTTCTGGCCCCGGACGGCCCGCGGCTGGGCGTGACGACGCTTTGTTACCCGAGGCCGCCTGAAGCGCGCAGGACCTCGCCCGTGAGCCAACCGGAAGCAGGAGAAGCCAGAAAAACTGCAACCGGCGCGATGTCGGCGGGCTGGCCAAAACGGCCCAGTGGAGTTTCGGCGACCATCTGCTTCTGAAAATCACTGCCGACGATGCCGACGCGATGAGTTCCTTCTGTTTCCACCCCGCCGGGATTAATCGAATTGACTCGGATCTTCTTCGGCCCCAGCTCCTTTGCCAGTACGCGTGTTACCGCGTCGATCGCGCCTTTGGTCGCGGTATAGACAACAGAGTTGGGCGGCGTCGTGGTTGACGCCACTGAGCCGACGTTGATCACGCTGCCACCGTTGTTCCCGAAGTATTTGACGGCCTCGCGCGTGGCGAGAATCGTCCCCAGGACGTTGATATTGAATTCCCGGTGGAACTCATCCTCGGTGACCGACTCCAGAGGAGCAAACTCGTAGACACCTGCATTGTTGACCAGCACGTCGAGCGCTCCGAGAGCTTTCTCGCTTTCTTCGAAGAGCCGCTTTACGTCGGCCGCCTTTGACACGTCGCCCTGGATGGCAATCGCCTTGCCGCCCCTTTGCTTGATCTCATTCACGACGCGGTCCGCACCTTCCTTGCTGGAAGAGTAATTCACCGCCACAGCTGCGCCGGCCTCGCTCAGTGCCTTGGCGATTCCTGCTCCAATTCCTTTTGAC
Organism: Terriglobales bacterium; assembly: GCA_036522035.1. Taxonomy (GTDB): domain Bacteria; phylum Acidobacteriota; class Terriglobia; order Terriglobales; family Acidobacteriaceae; genus Angelobacter. Next base: position 33,325 of record DATDGP010000343.1, on the reverse strand, counting down.
GCTCCGGTTACGATCGCCACTTTACCTTTTAAATCACTCATTGCCGTCCCCCTCTTGGTGCCAAGAATTAGCAAGCGTTCCCGTAATTAGATAATCATCGAAGAGAAAGGTTGCAGAGCGCCATCCTGGCTCCGCAACCTGATTCATTTCGAGGGCAAACGCTACACAGGCTGGCACGGCCGTTGATCGAACAACTTCATCTGGTTGTCGACATCTCCGCCGCCGACTCGGAATTCCCCTTCCGCCTCACCAGACCCGCGGCCGATGCCGTACTTGATCCGGTGCTTCTCCACCATAGCGGCGATCCGGCCAGCATAGGCGGCTGAAACGAAAGCGCGGCTGGAATAGCGCTGCTCGTAGGCTGCCACCAGCGCGGGGAAGTGCTCGCGCACAAACGGTAAGAACACCTTGGCCGAGCAGTCTTTCAAAAAGAGGCTATGCGCGAAGACAAAACCGGCTCCCGCCTCCGCAGCGGCGCGGACCACGCTCTCCAGGCTGGCCGGGGAATCGGTGATTCCCGGCAGAACCGGCGCGCAGTTGACGCCCACCCGGATCCCAGCTTTGGCCAGGCGCTCGACCGCCTGCAGGCGCAGGTCAGGACGAGGTGCGCGTGGCTCCAGCACGCGCGCCAACTGCGTCTTCAGCGTGGTCACGGTTAGCATGATGGTCAGCTGGTTGTGGCGGGCAATCTCCTTCAGCAATTCGAGGTCGCGAAGTACAAGGTCGGACTTGGTCACCAGGCTTAGCCGCAGCCCCTGGTGATGGGCGAACTCCGCGAGTAGGTTGCGCGTGATCCGGAAGCGACGTTCTGCCGGTTGGTAGGGATCGGTGGCGGTCCCGATGGCTATCGATTGACCACGACGAACCTGCTTGAGCTCTTGCCGTAACAGCCAAGCCGTATGCTGCTTTACGTAGATCTTGCGCTCAAAATCCAGCCCATCGCGCAACTCCATGAACTCATGGGTATAGCGTGCGTAGCAGTACTTGCAGGCGAACTCGCATCCCCGGTAAGGATTGATCATCCACTCAAAGGGCATGCGCTTGGAATGGCAACGGGTCAAGACGCTGCGGTTCTCGAGCGTCAGGTATTCGACTTCGTGACCTTCTGAAACCGCCGTACCTTGTGCGGCCAGTCGGGCGATTCCGACCAGCGGCGTTTGCGGCCTGAGCTGAGGGAACAGGGAACTCATGACTAGATTCGCTTTTTGTTCGCCTATAAGCATACACCAATCGGTTGGAATGCGCTAGATTTGAAACTCGAGGAACACTTTGAAATTTTTCTTGATTGCGGGGTTCTTGGTACTTCTGACGACTTCTTTGGCCCCTCGGCAGACCGTCCAGTACGCCGATAAGTTTCCCGGCGCAGACGCCGGCGGGAAGATCGCCCACTGTCTGGCGGCGCTGCCAGCCGCAGGTGGAATCTGCGACGCGCGCGAGCTTTCTGGGCCGCAGCGTGCAAGCCAGGGCTTCACGGTCGGTGAGCCGACAAAGCCGGTCGAGTTGCTGCTGGGGCCGGTGACTCTTTCGGTCGGTGGTACGGTTCACATCCAGCGGCGGAGCTCCATCATCGGCATGCCCGCGGCAGCAGGCATAGGCACCGATCAATCTGCTAGCGTGATCCAGGCGGTGGACAATTCGGCCCTCAGCGCTATCGTTCAAGTGGACGGAGCTTTGGCTGTGATTCAGGATCTAACCGTCGACGGCAACAAAAAAGGAGCCCCGAAAGGAAACACGGCAATTCTGGTGAACCAGGCCAATCGTGTGGAGATGTTTCGTCTGACAGTACAAAACGCCCCCGGGTACGGAATCGAACTTTACTCAACACCCGGCAACGAGTCGTGCTGCGCGAAATTGCAGAAGGTCATGGCGATCGCCAATGGCAACGCCGGACTGCATCTGGCGAACACCGCTGACGTGTTCATCTCGCTCTCCGAGTTCGAGAACAACGGAACCTTCGGGATCGAGATCAACAATTCGCCCACAGCGCGGATCGAGCACTCGGATATTGGCGGCAACGCGCTCGACGGAATCAGGATTTACGGGACGGCGAGTTCGCCATTACAGTCGCATCGCCAGATGATCGTGGGCAACCAGTTTGGCAACAACGGTCGTTATGACATTGCCATCGCCGCCTTCGACGAAGCGGGCAAGAAACAAGTGTCGACAGGCAACCTGATTTCATCCAACGAATTTATCGGCAGCCCGACGCGGCCGGCGGGTTATGAGGCGATTCACATCGTGGATAGCGGCGAGAACACGATCGTTGCTAATACGTTTTCGGCGCCGCGGGGCCATCCTTACAGTTCTTGCATCGGAATCTCCGGCGATCGCGAACGACAGGATCAGGTGAGCGGGAATACGTGCGCCACAACAGCCGCCGCAAAAGACGCGTTTAGCGGAACGCCCACGACGGTCTTTGGCCCGAATCAAGGAAGGAATGCCCCTCGACCCAACACTTCGCCGACCCCCAAATAGGAAACCAGGTTCACGCCGCCTTACCGGTAACTCGCCTGTACCGTCCCAGCAGTTCGGCCTGTGCCAGCACGTGGCCCTCCATGGCTTTCTCGAGAGCATCTTTGCTCGCGCCGGCGCCGGAATCGACTTCCTCGTCCAACGCGTAGAGGCGGAAGTAGTAGCGATGCGTTCCTGAAGGCGGGCACGGCCCCATGTACCCGTACCTTCCGCCGTCGTTCTTTCCCTGAACTCCGCCTCCGGGGAGCGCATCTTGATTGGGCACATGCTCCGGGAGATGATCGGCAGTGGCAGGAATGTTAAAGATCAGCCAGTGCATGAAGCCGCCTGGGACCGGGGCGTCGGGGTCGTGCATCACTAGCGCGAAGGACTTGGTAGCCGGGGGTGCTCCGCTCCAGGAAAGTTCCGGCGAGATGTTTCTTCCCTCACAAGTAAATTCCCGGGGGATATTGCTCTCGGCCTCGAATGCGCTGCTGGACAGATGCAGCATGGAGCGCCTCCTCCCTTCTGACCCAGACTGGTAGGATGGCCGGACTGGCAGGGGCATCGCCAGCAGCAGAGTCAGCAATAAGAGTGAGCGGGCTTGAATTCGTTTCTGCATGAGCGAATTCCTTTTACCAAAAATTACCCCACTCTCCCCTTGGTTGGATGCCAGACGCTGGGGGCAGGAACAACAAAGCCGATTCTAGCGCGACGCCAGGAAGTCAAGAGAGCAGGCCGGCAGCGTCCTGATCCACGAGCCAAAGCAGTTTTCCGTTTTCGGGCCGAACGGCCTGCGCCGGATACGAGTTCTGCTTCGCCGAACTGAAGATGTCCTTCAGGATTGGAGCCTTGGCCTTCCCTGAGACCAGGAAAACGACCTGGTCCGCATGATTCAACACGGGATAAGTGAAGGTGATGCGGTGGTCAGCCAGTTTTTCCACCCAATTCGAGATCACGAGTCGAGACTGTTCATGGATCCCTTCACTGCCGGGGAAAAGAGAGGCGGTGTGACCGTCCTCGCCGAGGCCCAAGAGAATGAGATCAAATCGCGGCCAGCCTCCGGAGGGCAGTCGGAAAAAATTACGTAAATCCATTTCGTACTGAACGGCGGCGGTGGTTGCGGGTAGTTCGGTAAGGACGCGGTGAACGTTTTCTTCCGGGATGGTCACCTTGGAGAGCAACGATTCGCGGGCCATGCGGTAGTTGCTCGCGGGATCGCCTGAGGGTACGTAGCGCTCGTCGCCGAAGAAGATGTAGATCTTGTCCCAGGGCAGTGAGTTTTTTTTCTGAGCCGCCAGCTCAGCATAGACGCCGCGCGGCGTGTTGCCGCCGGAGAGGGCCGCGGCGAATCGTCCCCGTGCTGCGATCGCTGAATCGGCGCAGCGGCAGAATTCCTCCGCCGCATCTCGATTGAGTGCAGCCGCGTCAGGAACTACTTTCAACTCCTCGTGATGGCCTCCGGGTTCAGTCATGAATGTCTCTTTAAGAACGGATTGGAGATGCTTTCTCCTGCCGCATCATCGCGTAGCGGGCCGCTCCAAACAGGCCAATGTGCTCATTGACGATCAACTTTACGGGCACCGACTCGAGCAGAGACGTCATGCGCCCCTTGGCTAGGAAGGCTTTCATGAACAGCGGGCCTTGCATCTTGGGCAGAATTTTGCCGGCGATGCCTCCGCTCACGAAGATTCCGCCTACGGCCATCACGCGGAGCGCCAGGTTGCCGGCTTCGGCGCCATAGACGCTGACAAAGATGTCCAAGGTGTGCTCGCAGATCGGGGCTTTAGTTTCCATGGCATATTGCGAGATCAGGGCGGCTGGATCAAGCGAGCGCTCGAGTTCTTCTTTCAGCCAGGACGGTTCCTGTTCGATCTTGGAGTCGTGCAGGAAATCGTAGACATTTTTGATCCCCGGCCCAGACAGCACGCGCTCGCAACTCACGTGCCCGAACCTCTTCATTAGGTAGGCATGCAGTGCCGACTCGAGCTCGTTGCCCGGCGCAAGATCGGCATGGCCGCCTTCGCCAGGAAAGGGATGATATGCGGAGCCGTCCCAGAATATTCCGGCCTCGCCTAGACCAGTACCGGCGGCGATGAGAGCGGCGTGGCCGGAACAGGCCGTACCCGTGTTGAGCACGATGAGGTCGGCATCTTCAAGGTCGACAATCCCGCAGGCGTGGGCCATAAGATCATTAATCAGCCACACCGGCGAGATCGCCGAGTTCCGCGAAATGTGCAAGGCGTCGACCACCCAGGCAAGATTCGAGACGTTGGCCCGCCCGTTCAGCACCGGGCCGGCAATCCCGAAGCAAGCAGCCTCCGGGAGAACGGATTTGTCACCCATGAAGTGAGTGACGATCTCAGTAAGGCCTGGGTGTTCGCGGCTGGGATAGATGCGTTCGCGTTCGAGAACCAGACGACCTTCCTTCTGGCTCAGCAAGGCTAGTCGCGTGTGGGTGCCACCGATGTCGCCAACCAGGATCATTGACTAATCTTTCTCCAGCTGCGTCCGTCGCGGGTGATGAGTTCGTCGGCTTCCTCCGGTCCCCAAGAGCCGGCGGGATAGTTGGGAAAACTCCGCGGCGGCAGCGCTTTCCAGACGTCGAGAATCGGATTCACCGCGCTCCACCCCGCTTCCACCATATCGGCGCGCTGAAACAAAGTCTGGTCGCCACGGATGCAGTCGTACAACAGGACTTCGTAACCCGTGTTGGGCTCGGTGCCGAAGTAGTCCGAATAGTTGAAGTCCATCTCTACGGAACCGACCTTCATCTGTGCACCGGGAATCTTAGCGCCGAAGCGCATGGAAATGCCTTCGTCGGGCGCGATGTGGATGACCAGTTGGTTAGACTTGAGGTTGCTCACTGGGGTGTCGCGAAACAGAATCAGCGGCGCCCGCTTGAACTGGATGGCGATCTCGGTGTGGCGCACGGGAAGACGCTTGCCGGTGCGCAGGTAGAACGGCACGTCGGCCCAGCGCCAGTTGTCGATCTGCAGCTTGAGCGCGACGAAAGTTTCTGTGCGCGAATCAGCAGGGACGCCCTGCTCGGAGCGATACCCGGGCACGTGTTCGCCTTTGAGTTCGCCTTCGCCATACTGGCCGCGGACAGCGCAACGCAGTACGTCTTCAGAGCTGAGCGGTTGGATGGCATGGAGGATCTTCGACTGCTCGTCGTGGACCGAATCCGAGCTGAAGGAAATCGGCGGTTCCATGGCGGTGAGCGAGACCAGTTGGAAGAGATGGTTCGGCACCATGTCGCGCAGTGTGCCGGCGGCGTCGAAATATCCTCCGCGCTGCTCTACGCCAACCGTTTCAGCCACGGTGATTTGCACGTGGTCCACGTAACGTCGATTCCAGATGGGCTCGAAGATGCCGTTGCCAAAACGAAACACCAGGATGTTCTGCACCGTTTCCTTGCCCAGGTAATGGTCGATGCGATAGATCTGGTTTTCCGTGAGGACCTTGCGAACCTGACGGTTGAGTTGCTTGGCGGACTCTAAGTCACTCCCAAAAGGCTTCTCAAAGACCACGCGCCGCCACTGGCCGTTCCTTTCGCACACCAACTCGGACGCGCCCAATTGGTCGGCAATGCCCCCAAAGAAAGTGGGACTCGTGGCGAGGTAAAAGAAATAATTGCCGTGCGTGTTGTGGTTCTTGTCGACGTCGACCAGGGTCTGGGCGAGGCGGGTGTAGAGCTGCGGATCGTTGAATTCCCCGGTCACGAAATACAGGCGGCGCATGAGCCAGTCCACCAGGTCAGTTTCGACTTGGCTCGTGGCAAAAGATTGAATCTTCTGTGCGATCAGCTGGCGAAACTGGTCGATGGTGTAGTCGGACCGTCCCACACCTACGATGGCGAACTCCCGCGAAAGCAGGTTGCCTTTCACCAGGTTGTAGAGCGCGGGCATGAGCTTGCGCGCCGTCAGATCTCCCGTCGCGCCGAAAATAACCATCACACAGGGTCCGCTCGGGGCCGGCCCCTGCGAGGCAGCCTCGGCCGTCTCTTCCTGGGTGGGTAATTCCTTCTCCAACTGTGGCATCAGGTTGTTCTCCGGTCTACTTACCAGTCGGTTTGGGTTCCTTCAACTCGATGTGACCCCCGAACTTCTGGCGCATAGCGCTCAGAACTCTTTCGCCGAACGTATGTTCCTCACGGGAACGGAAGCGCGTGTACAGAGCAGCCGTGAGCACGTTCGCAGGCACGGCTTCATCCAACGCGGCCTGGACGGTCCAGCGCCCTTCGCCGGAATCCTCAACGAACCCGGTGTACTCGGAGAGTGAAGGATTCTCTGCCAGAGCGATCGCCGTCAGGTCAAGGAGCCACGAAGAGATGACGCTGCCGCGGCGCCAGACTTCGGCGATATCAGCCAGGTTCAGATCGTAGCGGTATTCGGGTTGCAACTGGGTCGTGGTTGCGTTGCGGAAGATATCCAGGCCCTCGGCGTAGGCTTCCATGATCCCGTACTCGATTCCGTTGTGGACCATCTTCACGAAATGGCCCGCGCCCGACGGTCCGCAGTAGAGATAGCCAAGTTCGGAAGTGCCACCGAGCTTCTCTCTTCCCGGCGTGCGGGGAATTGTTCCGATTCCGGGTGCCAGGGTCTTGAAGATGGGATCCAGGCGCTCGACCGCTTCTTTAGGTCCGCCCAGCATCATGCAATAGCCACGCTCTAGTCCCCAGACACCGCCGCTGGTTCCAACGTCGATGTATTGAATACCCCGGTCTTTGAGTTTCTGCGAGCGTCGCACGTCGTCTCTGAAGTACGAGTTGCCACCATCGATGATGGTGTCGCCGCGTTCGAATCGCGAGGCCAGTGCGGTGACGGTCTGCTCCGTGGGATCTCCTGCCGGGACCATCACCCAGGCCGCTCGCGGCTTAATCAGTTTGGCGACAAAATCGTCCAGCGATGTAGATCCCGTTGCGCCCTCTTTGGCGAGCTCGGCAACGTTGTGCGGGCTCAGATCGGAAACCACGCATTGATGGCCGCCACGCACTAGCCGCCGCACCATATTGCCACCCATCCGGCCCAGACCGACCATTCCTAGTTGCATGATCACCTTTCGTTAGGCCTTAGGCCTCGAATCCGTTGAAGCCCTAGCGTTAGGAACCATCGTTCACGAGGCCGCACGCGTGTCAGCCCTATGTGTACGATCCTTAGCTAAACAGAAGACGAGTGTAGCCGTGCCGCACGGTTGGTCCTTCTCACTTGCACGGCTGAAGCCGTGCGCCTCAAAGCGCCTCAAAAAAGTCCAATCGCCTGCTTCAGCCGCTCCAGCCCCGCTTTCACGTCCTTGGTCAGATGTACGCGCAGCGCACGACGCTTGCGTTCCGCCAGCACTTGAAAATCTCCACGTGCCTGCGCAGCTTTCACCACACCGAAAGTGTATTTTTGACCCGGGACCGGAAGATCGATCGCGTCGTCGCACGTGATTTGCAGAAATACGCCGGTGTTCGGCCCGCCTTTATACGCCTGTCCAGTCGAATGCAGAAATCTCGGACCGAAGCCCAGGCAGGTAGCCACGCGTTTGCGATCGCGAACCCTGTGGCGAATCTCCTGCAGCCGGTCTTCATGCTCGCGGTTCATCTCGACGTACGCCAACAAGGCGAAATAATCTCCGGGGCCAAGCTGGCTTAAGTGGACGCGCAGCAAGCCGTCGAGCGAGAGCTGCTTGCCCGCCAAGTTCTTCAAATTATCGGTGTTGCGATCGTCGGCGAAGAGTTTGATGCCGTCCTCTTCGAGGATGGGTGTCTCCGCGGGCAGGCGTCCAGTTTTCTCGTACTCCGATGTCAGTTGACGCGTCGCGATTTTGCTGGCTTCGACGTCTGGTTGGTTGAAAGCGTTGATGCCAATGATCGAGCCAGCGACAGCCGTGGCAATCTCCCAGCGGAAAAACTCCTGGCCGAGATCGTAGACATCGGCAACGTCCAACCTAACTACCGGCTGGCCAGCGCTTCGCAAGGCATCGACCCGAGTGTCTTGTTCTCGATCGGCTCCGCCTGGCGAGCGCAAATATACGAAGATGCGATCGTTGCCGTAGACTTCTGGTGGTCCTAACGTCTCTCGATCAACGGGGATCAGACCCTTGCCCTGCTTGCCGGTGCTCTCCGCCAGCAACTGTTCGAGCCATGCTCCCAGATCGCGAATAGCCGGGGAGGTGATCAGCGTGACCTTGTTCCGGCCCAAATTCGCCAGTGAACCGAGAATCGCGCCCAGAATCACGCCCGGGTTCTCGGCTGCGGAAACGGTTGCCGCACAGGCTTGAACCATCTCCTCCGTTCGATCTAGGAAACGCCGGATGTCTAGCCCCATGACCGCGCCGGGCACCATGCCGAAGTTCGAGAGTGCAGAGTACCGCCCGCCGATACTGGGTATGCCGAAGAAGATATGGCGGAAATGATCGGCCTCCGCAACTTGTTGCATCTTTGAACCGGGATCGGTGATGGCAACAAAGTGTTTACCGGTATTTTGTTCCCCGACAATCTGTTGCGTGCGATCAAAGAAGTATTGCTTGAAGATATTCGGCTCGAGCGTGGTGCCAGATTTACTGGAGACGATGAAGAGCGTTTTGGCGATATCGATCTGGCTTTCGACCGTCTTGATCTGGGCCGGATCGGTGGAATCGAGCACGTGCAATTCGGGATGGCCCAGCTGTTTACCAAACGTCATCTTCAGAACTTCCGGGCAGAGGCTCGAGCCCCCCATGCCCAGCAGCAGCGTATGACGAAAACCGGCGCGCATGGCCTCGGCGGCCGCGGCGGCGAGATTCTGCAAGTGGGCAGCCTGGTCTTCGGCTACGTGCAGCCACCCCAGCCACTTGTCTTCGTCATCGTTGGTCCAAAGGGACTTGTCACCCTTCCACAGACGGCTTACTTTGTCGTTCTGCTGCCAGTCTTTCAGAGCAGATTCGACGGCCTGCTGGATCGGCTTGGGAAAATCGCAATACTGGCATTGGACTTTGGGTCTGGAGTGCGCGGGGTCAGTTTTTTTTTGCTCTACCGCGGCGATGAGTTTCTTAAATGCGTCGGAGAAAAGCTGAATACCCTCATCGAGCAGCTTCTCGGTGACTTCCTGCATGGAAATGCCCACGGCGGCGAGGTCGCTCATGATCCGGTCGGCTGCCGACACGTCTTCGTCCAGAGTACGTGACACATGACCGTGATCGCGGAAGGCGTCGATGGTAGCCGGCGGCAGAGTGTTAACGGTATCCGGGCCAATGAGGTCTTCGACATAAAGCACATCGCTGTAGCTGGGATTCTTGGTGCTGGTGCTGGCCCAGAGCAGGCGCTGCGTCTGCGCCCCGCGCGCCGCCAGCGCTTTCCAACGGGAACTGGAGAACAGCTCGCCGTACTTGCGGTACGCCTGTTTGGCGTTGGCAATGGCAACTTTGCCCAGCAGCCCGCTCAGCGTTTTCTCTTCCTGGGGACTGCTGGCGTTTTTCAGGCGTGCTGAGATCATCGAGTCGACCAGAGAATCAATGCGGCTCACGAAAAAGCTGGCCACGCCCGCCATCTTGCTGACGTCTCCGCCGGAGGCCTCGAGTGCTTCCAGGCCTGCGATATGCGCCTCGGCGACCTGGACGTGGGCCTCTTGGGAGAAGAGCAGAGTGACATTCACGTTGATGCCTTCGCTGATCAGCTGGCGGATGGCAGGCACGCCCGCCGGAGTCCCAGGAATCTTAATCATCACGTTCTCGCGGTTTACTTCCTTCCACAGCCGGCGAGCCTCCGCGATGGAGCCCTGCGTATTGCGTGCCAGTTCCGGCGATACTTCCAGGCTCACGTAGCCGTCGCGTCGGCGCGTGGAATCGTAGACGGGACGCAACAGGTCGGCAGCATCTTGAATGTCGCGAATGGCGATACGCTCGAAGATCTCGGCAGCAGTGAGATTCTGCTCTTGAAGCTGCCCGAGGTAATCAGTGTAGTCGGTGCTGCCGGTGATGGCCTTTTCGAAAATCGACGGATTTGAAGTCATGCCGCGCAGCCCGTCCTGATCGATCAGGCGTTTCAGTTCACCTCCGGTGATCAGATTGCGGCGGATGTAGTCCAGCCACACCGACTGTCCAAACTTCTGCAGCAGCAAAAGCGGATTGTCGCCTGCGGCTTTGGCGGGAAGTAGATTTTCAGAGGTGGAAGCAATGGTCATGGTTCCTTCTTCCTGGCGGCAGCGTCGGCCGCGTAACGTTGTTCGATGGCGAGGGTTTTGGCCAGCCGGCGCTGGTGCCGCTCCTCAGCGGTGAATCGTGCCCGCAAGAATGCCGCGCACAACTCCTTGGCCAGTTCCACTCCGATCACGCGCGATCCCAGCACCAGCACGTTGATGTCGTCGTGCTCCACACCCTGATGGGCGGAGTACGTGTCATGGCATTGTCCTGCGCGGATGCCAGGTATTTTGTTGGCGGCGACGGATGCGCCAACCCCGCTGCCACAGATTAAGATCCCGCGCTCACACTCGCCGCGCAGCAGGCTGAGGGCGACGGCCTCGGCGAAATCGGGGTAGTCTACGGGCGCGGTGCTATTCGTGCCGACGTCCTTGACCTGATGGCCCTGCTCGCCGAGAAACCCGATCAGAGCCTGCTTCAGTTCGTACCCGGCATGGTCGGCCCCAATGGTGATTCGCATATCCTATTTCCCAGGCCAGCGCGTGGCCGCGGTTTGAGGCAAGCTGGCAAAGCAGCAGACGCGTCAGCTACGAGCCGTCTGACCTAATGTTTCATCGCTTGCCCAGCAATTCCCGGGCGGCTGCGACCACAGCCTCCGGAGTAAAGCCGAAATGCTTCATTGCGTCTTTTCCTGGAGCCGACGCTCCAAAGCTGTGCATGCCGATCATCTTTCCCGCGAAACCAACGTAACGTGACCAGCCCATGGTCGCGGCCGCCTCCACTGAGATGCGCATAGTGACTGCGGAAGGCAGCACGCTTTCCCGGTAGGCGGCACTTTGTTTGTCAAAAATTTCCCAACACGGCATGCTGACCACGCGTACTTTGTGGCCTTCCCCCGTCAGTTGTTCATACGCTGCCATACAGATCGAGACTTCGCTTCCCGTGCCCATGAGAATCACATCTGGCTTGCTGCCGACCGCATCGGCGAGAACGTATGCGCCGTGGGCAACTCCAGCGGCGGGAGCGTACTTGCTGCGATCGAAGGTGGGGATGGCCTGTCGTGTCAGCACCAGCGCCACCGGCTGTTGTCGCAGCGGCATGATCACCTTCCAACACTCTGTGACTTCGTTGGCATCGGCGGGACGAAACACCAGAAAATTGGGAATCGCGCGCAAACCCGCTAACTGTTCGATGGATTGATGAGTGGGACCATCTTCACCTAAGCCGATCGAGTCGTGAGTGAAGATGTAGATCACCGGAATTTCCATCAGCGCGGACAGCCGCATCGCATTTCGCGCGTAGTCGCAGAAAATCAGGAAGGTCGAGCCGTAGGGGCGGACCCTGCTCAACGACATCCCATTCAGGATCGCGGACATGCCGTGCTCGCGAATGCCGAAGTGGAAGTTCCTGCCACTATAGTGGCCAGCCTCGAAGTCTCCGGCGCCGTCGAAGGTAAGCCGGGTCTTGGTCGACGGCCACAGATCGGCCGAGCCGCCGATCAGCCAGGGAATGTTCTGGGCGAGGACATTGAGAACCTTGGCGGAAGCGTCGCGGCTGGCCAGGCCTTTAGCGTCGGCAGGAAAGACGGGCAGATTCTTGTCCCATCCCGCAGGCAGCTCGCGATGCTCGATCAACTCCATCTGCCTGGTCTGCTCCGGATAGTCCTTCTTATACTGCTCGAACGCGGCTTGCCACGCCGAGCGCAGCTCTTTGCCGCGCTTGCCGATGCCGTCGGCAAAGTGGCCTATGACCCCGTCGGGCACCAAGAATTTGGCGTCCTCGGGCCAACCGTAGAAGCGTTTCGCCAGGCGGACTTCCTCCTCGCCCAGGGCCTCGCCGTGGGCTTCCTTCGTGTCCTGGCGATGAGGAGCGCCATAGCCGATGTGGCTGTCCACGATGATCAGTGTCGGCCGGTTGCTGGTTTCCAGAAAGACCTTGACAGCGCGCGCGAACATCTCCGTATCGTTGGCGTCGGTGACGTGAGTGGCGGCCGAGACGTTCCAGCCGTAGCCGCGGAAGCGCGCGGCCACGTCTTCTGAGAACGCAAGATCGGTCTTACCTTCAATGGTGATGTGGTTGTTATCGTAGATCCAGCACAGGTTGGAGAGCTTGAGATGCCCGGCCAGGGAAGCAGCTTCGCTCGAGACGCCCTCCATCATATCGCCGTCACCGCAAAAGGCGTAGACCTTGTAGTTGAACAGCTCGTAGCCGGGACGATTGAAAAAGGCGGCGAGCCAGTGTTCAGCGATGGCCATGCCCACGCTGTTGGCCAAGCCCTGGCCCAGAGGTCCGGTTGTGGTTTCAACGCCGGAGACCAGGCCGTACTCGGGGTGGCCCGGCGTCTTGCTCCCTAACTGGCGAAAGCGCTTGATCTCGTCCAGGCTGACCGCGGGTTCGTCGAGCACCTGCGTTTCGTCCTTCACGGCTCTTACTCCGGTGAGGTAGAGCAGGGAGTAGAGCAGCATGGAAGCGTGCCCATTGGAGAGCACGAAGCGGTCGCGGTTAGGCCAGATAGGATCGTCCGGGTCGTAGCGCAGGAATCTCTGCCACAGGCCATAGGCTACTGGCGCCAGGGCCATCGGCGTTCCCGGATGACCGGAGTTGGCCTGTTGCACGGCGTCCATGGAGAGGGTACGGATGGTATTGATGCACAACTCATCAATGTCCATGTTCATTAATAGACTCTGGCTGCTACTGTGCGCAGCCTGCGGCTGTTGCGAAACTGGAACCGCCATTCGGTTTGCAGCTCCTTGAGGGAGTTTGATGACAGCAGCGCTCGAGCGGGGCCCGATCGTCCCTGCGGATAAGCCTACAACTAAATGACCATCGGGCGCGAGGCCACCCTCCAATTCTTCACCATTTCTCGCCGCTCTCCTGCCCCGAGCCAGGGCATACACCGCCGAAAATCATCATAATTTAAAGATGCAAGATATTGGCTGGAGTTTCAGAGCGGCGCAAACTTCAAGGAGCCTTCGAGAACGTCGGCAAAAGGAACCGACCAGGCGCACAAAAAGCAGAGCACGGCATGCTAGCGTCCGCGCTCTGTCTGAAGAGGCAAAACGGAGTCGTGTATTCAGGGGCCGGCTGGAGGTTTGCCCCCAGTCGGCCTCACCACCAGGACCGGCCCCCTCATCCATTCATCCTGTCACGTAGTGTGGCTGAACCAGAAAACGTTACATGGTTTCGAAAAAGGATATTTGCGGCCGTCGGCGGCTATTCTTGGGTCGGAATCTAGTCTCCTCCGGTGCTTGCGGTCTTGGCCCCGGCATCCGGGGCCGGGTTCTTGACCCATTTATCGAACCAGGAGGTCATCTCCCATAGAAGGTGCTCCATGGTTTCGCGGGCCAAGTAGCCGTGAGCTTCGTAGGGGAGCTGGACGTAGCGAACGATCCCCCCGTTGCCTTTGATGGCCTGGTACATCCGCTCGCTCTGGATCGGGAAGGTACCGGAGTTGTCGTCCGCCATCCCGTGGGTGAGCAGGATGGGATGACGGATCTTATCGGCGAACATGAAAGGTGAAACCTTCATGTACATCTCCGGGGCTTCCCAGATCGTCCGGCGCTCGCTCTGGAATCCGAACGGAGTCAGCGTGCGGTTGTAGGCGCCGCTGCGGGCCACACCCGCGCGGAACAGGTCGGAGTGGGCTAGCAGGTTGGCGGTCATGAAGGCGCCGTAGCTGTGTCCGCCCACGCCCACGCGGTTCGGGTCGGTGACGCCCAGCTCGACGGCTTTGTCGATGGCGGCCTTGGCACTGGCGACCACCTGCTCGACGTAGGTGTTGTTCATGGTCTCCGGATCGCCGACCACCGGCATGGTCGCGCTATCCAGTACCGCGTATCCCTGGGTGATAAGCAAGAGATGAATGTTACCGATCCCGGTGATGGTGGTGAAGCGATACGGCGAACCGGAAACTTGCCCCGCCGTGGCGGCGTCGTTAAATTCCAACGGATACGCCCAGACGATGGTGGGCAGGCGCTCGCCCTGCTGGTAGTTTGGCGGCAAATAGAGTGTGAAGCTCAGGTCCACGCCGTCGGCGCGTTTGTAGGTGACGAGCTGCTTGGCAATCTTGCCCAGCTGCGGTGTGGGATTGGGAAAGCTGGTCAGAGCGACCTTTTCTCCCGGCCCGGCGGTACGCAGAAAGTAGTTCGGCGGGTCGGTGGGCGTTTCACGGCGCGTGATGAAAGTGTTTCCATTGCCGGTAGCCAGCGCAACCACCGACTCATAGGTCTTGTCTTCGCACTGGAAGATTCGTTCTGACTTGCCGGTCTTCAAGTTGTAGCGATCCAGGAACGGGAATTCGCCTTTCGGGGTAGCGCCGGAGCCGGCGAGAAAGATGGTGTCGCCCTGCTGCTGCATGACGCGCTGGCCATTGGGGAGTGTCCGCAGCATAGGCGTACCGGGGTCTTTATAACGATCACGAATTGAACGATCCCAAATCAACTTCGGTGGTTGGCCGGGCTGGTTGACGTTGACCAGGAATGTGCGTGTCCAGCGGCGGTCACGATCGTAATCGCGCACCAGGCCGATTCCGTTCTCACCCCACTCGATACCCGTCCTGCCGCCCAATCCCGGTGGTCCGCCGCCGAAACCGCCCGGAATGAAGCGTTGCTCCAGCCTCACTAACTCTATGGGCGCGCCTTTGAAGGGCGCACTCAGCATGAGCAGATGATCGCGATAAGGCGCCTTGGCCTTGGGGTCGCCACCGTCAAGCGCCTCGGCCCAGAGGAGCGTCGCCGGCTGGGTCGCGATCCATTCGTAGTCACGAGGACCCGTCAGCACGCCTTCGATCGGTACATGGTCGGCCAGGGGTACGCTAGCCAGTTTGTACTCCAGGTTGCCTTTGCTGTCCCAGATTTCCACTTCACGAGGGAAATCGCTCTCCGGCATGATGTAAGAGTATGGACGGTGAATGCGGCTCACCAGAAAATGCTGGCCGTCGGGAGAAGGTTCCACGCGGGAGAAGATGGCGGGTTTTCCGAGGTGGCTGTCGGCAGTCAGGCTGGCCCCGACAGGCCCCAGCTTTCCGGAACGCGTATGCAGGACCACCAACTGTACGGTAGCGTAATAGTCGAACAAGGCTTCGTCGTGAGGATTCTCCAAGAGATCTTCGTAGGTGCGGACCGGAGCTTTCTTGCCGTCGCTCTCCTGGATGATGGGGCCGTCGGGGACCTTGGCTGCGGCCGGAGGCGAGCCGCGTCCCGCAGGAACGGTTTCGACCAAAAGCGAGCGGCCATCGGCCAGCCACTGTACCGGCCCACCGAGAACCGCGCTGATCTTGATTCCTTCCACGCGATGCACACTGGCGGTGGCGGCATCGCCGACCCAAAGATCGGTTCCAGCAGAAGTAAAGTTCATGAACGCGAACTCTGTTCCGTCGGGCGACCACTCCGGTACGCTTAAGTACGCCTCCGCGGGAAGCCCGGCGACCTTCTTGCTGTTGCCGGTAGAAACATTCACCAGGCTCAAACTGACAATCCGAGGCGGGTGATGACGCGCGTTCGTGACGGGATTGATGCGCAGTCCGGCCAGCCGCAGCATAGGCTGCGCCAAGTCGGCGATCGGGGGGTATTGCAGACGGTCAGCCACCAGCAGCCGCTCAGAGTTGGGACTCACCAGCACCAGCGGCGTGGGCGCGGCGTTCAGAATGTCGTGGATTGGCTGCGGCGCCAGATGGTAGGCAGAGGCGGGGTCGCTTTGCGCGGCAGCGACTACGAACAGCGCCAGAGTGGAAACAACGAGCAACGCCAAGAAAAGGACACGGTGGATGTGCCTGTACATGAATATGCCTCGGTTAGGTTGTCTTGAACGGGCAAGTGTACTGGATTCAAGGCGCCCGGGGAATTGGTTTTACTCTTCTTTTACTCCAGACCGTCCCCCCGGAAACCAAGACTCGGGCACATCGGCTCAACCGACCCGCCTCGAGTGACCCCGCATTTGCTCCCCTCAGCCAACGTCCGTAACGGAAGGAGTGGGAGGATGCTTCATGCTGCCTTGGTCCTGGCGCGATAGGCGGCCAACCACTCTTTGCTCACGAACGATTCAAACGACGTGGCTGTGGTGTTGGCCGCTGTCCGTGGTTCCAGCCCACGCATGTGCCCCACGTTCATTGCCCTGGCCATCTCGAGCAACAGCTGAGCGACCGGTTCTGACATGCCGATCTGGATCAGCGATTCGAGCACTTGTGCGTCGGGGAGTTGAACGTACCGGAGGTCAACTTTGCCGATAGCCTTACCCATAATCACAGCGACTTCGGTCATGGTGAGGTCGCGCTGGCCCAGCAGTTCGCGAGCCTGGTGGCCGGTAAAGTCTGCGCGAAGCAGCGCATTCGCGGCGGCCACGCCGATATCGTGGGTGGCGATCATGGGGACCTTGAGATCGGGGCGCAGAGGACCCGCTGTGGTGCCGATCGCCTGGATGATCCCCGCCTGGGCCAGCGTGTTCTCCATAAAATATCCCGCCCGCAAATGAAGGATACTAAGGCCGGCGACGCGGTTGAGCTTCTCTTCGAGCTCGTGCAGCCCGGCCACTGGACCAGTTCCTTCGGTTTTGTCGGCCCCGAGACTGCTGAGTGTGACTGCGTGCTTCACTTTAGTTTTTGCCAGCGCGGCAACCAGCGAATCACTCACTTGTGTGCGATAGGCGAGGGGATCAGCGCTGGAGGGGTTCGGCGGAATCATGAGGTAGGCGCCCTCGCATCCCGCGAATGCCCTGGTGAGCGATTCGGCGTCGGCAGTATCAGCCACGAATGGTTCGCCGCCTTGAGCTACCAAAGCCTGGAGTTTTTCTGTGCTCCGGCCGACCCCGCGAACTTTCTTGCCGGCAGCCAGAAGCTGCTCGGCCACGACTCTTCCGGTATTGCCAGTTGCGCCTGTAATTACGTACATGAGTTTCTCCCAAAATAGTTCGATGCTGGGAATGATCTTATTGTAGCTGCCTTTTGCGGCATGACGTAGCTCCAGACTTGCGATCAGACTAGTGTGAGGAGCACACTTACTCTCCATGGAGATCAAAGACAGGGCTGCGGTGGTGACCGGCTCAGGCGGACCCGGATGCGGGCGCGCCATTGCCCTTGGTCTGGCCCGCGAAGGCGCGTGCGTGGTGGTAAGCGATGTCAACGACGACCTCGGGCGCGAAACCTGTCTCCGCATCGAACGCGCCGGCGGACGTTGCTCGTATTTCCACGCCGATGTTCGCCGCCAGGACGACCTCGTCGGGCTCATCGAATTCGCGGAACGCACGTTTGGCAATGTTGCGGTGCTGGTGAACAATGCCTCGGGGGCCGACCTTGGTTGGGTCGGTCCGCTCGAGCATTGGCAAGAAATGATTACCACCGATCTCTTGGGCCCAATCCATGCCACTCGTCTTGCCGTTGAGTCGATGCGACGCGGCGGTGGCGGCGCTATCGTCAACGTCAGCTCGACCTCGGCGCTCGGCTACGGCCCAAACAGTCCCTGGCCCGCTTACGATGCTGCTAAGGCGGGCATACTGCGTATGACCACGGGACTCGCCTGGATGGGAGAGAAGGAGCACATTCGCGTCAACTGCCTGGTCCCTGATTGGGTAGCCAGCCCGCAGGTGGTGGCATACGTGGATTCCTTAAAACCCCAGGAACGCGGTCCGCGCGGTGTTCCGGAGCGGCTGATTACCCCCGAGGAAATTGCCGGCGCGGTTCTGCGTCTGGCTACCGACGACTCGCTCGCCGGACGTGTCATGGTCTGGTGGTGCGGGCAGCCTCCGCGATTGATTCCCTGGCGCGATCGCGGCTACGAGCGGCTGGAATAGTCGGCGGGAGTTAGACGGCGCAATCCTGGGCTTCGGAGCGAAGGGTGACGGGGAGACAGGTCGATGCTTGTTTTCTGAGGTCTAGGAGTCTTTCATGTAGCGGCCTACGAGAGCGGCGCAGGCTTCCAGAAACTCCTGATCGGCCTTGGGAAAGGTGTTGGCGAAGTAGCTCTCGACGTCAATCTCGGCGACCACTCGCTTGTCGACAAGAATTGGCGCGACCAGGTTGGACTTGACCATGTCGCCACCCACATAGCGGGGATCCTGGGCGACGTTGTTCACAACTACGGTTCGGCCCGTAGTGGCTGCGGCGCCGCATAGCCCTTTATCGAGGGGGATACGCTTGAGAGGGGTGAAGCTGCCCACGTACGGGCCCAGCACCAGAACCTTGGGGATGGAATCCTCCATCAGGTAAAAGCCGACCCAGTTATACCGCGCCATGTCATGGTGGAGTCGCTGGGCAATGTGTCCCATCAGAAATTCAACCGAACGCGCAGAGCGGGCCTCTTCCTCAAATCCTGTGAGAAGTTCCTTGAACGTGGGCATGGCGTATGTTCGCCTTTTATAGCTTGCGTCACACAGCAAAGCAAGATCATTCTTTTCAGCTTGAACGCCTCAGAACAATGTTTCTTTTGGGGTCCTTGGGCACGAAGCTGCAGTCAGAGTACCGCGGTCTCCTCAAGCAGTGCCCCTTTCACAAAACGATCGAGGCCGAGGACCGAAGCATCGTCGACCACGGCGGTCTTGCCCTCTAAGATGAGGTCGGAAAGGATTTTGCCGGTGGCCGGCGCGTGCATGACGCCGTGACCGCTGAAGCCGTTGGCGAGAAACAAGCCAGGCACGCTCTCGACGGGGCCCAGAATGGCGTGGTGATCCGGTGTCATCTCGTAGAGCCCGGCCCAGCAGCGTTTGGGATTTACGGCGAGGTTCTCGAACCCTGGAACCCGGTTGGCGGCCAGGGTCAAAATCTTCTCGATGAAGGCCGGTTCGAAATCGGTTTTGTAACCGCGAGTCTCTTTTGGATCATTCCAGGCAAGCAGGAAGCCGCGACCTTCGGGACGGAAGTGAAAGCCGTTGGACATGTCGATGACCATGGGCGAGGTGTGCGGGAAGTCATCAAATGGCTCGGACGGTACCAACATCCGCCGCAAAGGATCCACCGGAAGCTCGACCCCGGCGAACTTCGCGATCTCTGCGGCCCAGGCCCCGGCGGCATTGACCACGATCCGCGTAGCGATATGAGTGTTGCTGGTCTCAACTCCGGAAATCCCTTTTTCGTCGCAGGCAATGCCGGTTACTTCTGCTTTCTTATGCAGGGTCGCTCCTTGATCGCTGGCCCGGCTCATAAAACCGTTCATGGCGCTGTAAGGATCGACAAATCCGTCGGTGGTGCAAAAGCTCCCACCCAAGATGTCGTCGGCGCGCAGTTGTGGCAACATCCGAGCAACGTCTTCCGCCGTCACGAGCTTGACGGTCTTTAAGCCCAGCGCCCGCTGACGTGCGAAATTCGCTTGCAAGTAGGCCAGGTGGGACTCCCTGGTGGCCACAAACAAGTACCCTTGGTCGCGGTAGCCGCAAGGAAGCCCGAGCCGCTGCTCAAACGACGCGTAGAAGGGGATGGAATAGAGAGACATCTGCACGTTGACCGGCGTGGAGAATTGTGCCCGCACTCCCCCCATGCTTTTGCCCGTTGAACCCTTGCCTTGGGAGCTTTCGCGCTCGAGAACCAACACGTTTTGGCAGCCCGCTTCGGTGAGATGCCACGCGATGCTGGATCCCACAATTCCACCGCCAATGATCACCACATCCGCTGTCAGCATAGTCGTCGGATCCTCATGACATTACCATGCTCGAAGAGTTTGCGGTCGATTCCTGCCCGGCGTTTCTCAGCCAAGCTGCAAACTGAATACAGGTTCGCTGACAGAACCTTGCTACTGCGCCGCCAGGACCCTAATCTTTCAAGATTTAACAATCTAAGGTTGGGTGCTGAGGGGAGATTAACTGTTAAGAAAAAAAGGGGCCGTAGCTTTCGGGTCCACGTGCCCCCCTTTCAGCAGTCGACGGATGAGCCTGCTTAGCCCTTAGGTTAAACTTTCCTGGACTGAGCTTAGGTGTGTTTTTTGTACACATAGTGATATCGTCCATAAGAACGATTGGAACAATAACTATCAGTACCATTCTTGTATTGGCTACATGGACAGTGCCCTGGAAGTGCCATCCGTCATTTCTTAACGATATAAGCCTGGCAGATAGCAAAGCATTCTTGGTCGACCAGGCCGTGACAAGCACCGTGGGATACGTTTTAGTCGTGTCCGCACCTTTGACATTCCGCAAATATGCGACTTAGCATGAGCAGACCGCAAGTCGTGAGTTTGATCAGATTTTGATGAGTCTGGCCCGGACCCCCGTCCATCGAATACATTCAAACAGGAGAGGAATCCTAAGTGCACCAACGAAGAGCTGTTTCTGCCATCGTCGGGCTCGGCCTGCTGGTTCTGGGCCTGCACGCATCAGATAAACCCATCGCGGTGGGAATGATTCCCGACGCCGGGGCCACGCAGGTCTCTGTGCAGGAGAAAGCACCTCTCGAGGACTACCTGGCGCGCCAGATGGGCGACGCGGTGCGCCTGGTCATTCCTACCAACTACAACGCCACCGTAGAAGCTTTGGGCAACGGCTCTCTGGACTTCGCCTATCTGGGCGGCTTGACCTACTTGAAGGCCCGCAAACAATACGGGGTGATTCCACTGGTGCAACGCACAACCGATCTCGAGTTCCATTCGCTGTTCATCACCCAGACCAATTCCAACATCCATGCGTTGGAGGATCTCAGGGGAAAGACATTCGCGTTTGGCGACATCAACTCTACTAGTGGGCATCTGATGCCATATCTGGAGCTGAAACAGGCAGGCATCAACATCGACACGGATCTGAAATACCGCTACAGCGGCAGCCATCCGGCCACGGCCAAGGCGGTCGAGACCGGGGCGGTCGATGCCGGCGCGCTCGATGAGAGCGTTTTCAACTCGATGATCGCCGAAAACAAGCTGGACAAAACCAAAGTACGGGTCTTCTACACCTCCAAACCCTTCGTGGATTATGTCTGGGTGGCGCGCAAAGACGTCAGTAAGGAGCAGCGGGAGAAGTTCATCCTGGCTTTCACGCGGCTCCAGGAGGGAAGGGATGACGCGATCCTGCAGATTCTCCGGGGCAAGAGTTTTGTTCGCGCGAGCGACGACGAATATGGCGTGCTTCGTTTGGTCGCGGAAGAGTTGAAGATGTATTGAGACTGTAGCGCCGATCCCCGCGTTGCTGGGAGCGAATCTCGTGCCGGTACTGAACATTACAGACTTGGTGGTGGTCCGTTCCAAAACGGCGCCTCCGGTTCTGAACAGCGTCTCTCTTTCCGTGGACCGGGGAGAGAAAGTGGCCATCCTGGGCCCGAGTGGTGCGGGTAAAACCACTCTCTTTCGCACTATCAACGGCTTCGTACCAATCAGTTCCGGACAAATCACGATCGATGGAATCTCCGTACAAGGACTGCGCGGAAAACTCCTGCGCCAGTTGCGACGGCATGTCGGGGTGGTGTCGCAGCGTCATGACTTGGTGGACCGCCTGCGCGTCTACCAGAATGTGATGGCGGGAGCTCTGGGCCGATGGTCGGCGTGGCATGGTCTCAGGTTCTTGGTATGGCCGAAGGCCAACGAGCTTGCCGAAGCGGAGAACGCTCTCAGACGCGTAGGCATTGCCCACAAGCTTCGTGAGCGGACAACAGAAATCTCCGGCGGCGAGCACCAGCGCGTGGCGATCGCCCGGGCTCTGGTGCAACAACCGTCGTTGCTGCTCGCCGACGAGCCGATCGCCTCGCTCGATCCCGACCTCAGCCACCAGATTCTCTCGTTGTTGTGTAGCCTGTCGGAGGAGACCGGTTTTGCACTGCTGTGCTCGCTGCACCAGCAGGACTACGCCTACAAGTACTTCGATCGGGTCATCAAGATTCAGCGCGGAACAGTCGTGGCTCAAGACTCGCGCGTCGAGCACGAATCCATCGTGCACGCGAGGACGGGTTACTGATGCACTGGCTGGACGGCTTCGTCTCCATGCTGCGGCAGTTCTGGCCGCCGGTTCACGACCCTAAATATCTGTGGGCTCTCCGTACTCCAGTCTTGGAGACCCTCGAGATGGCGGCCGGGGCCATGCTCTTTTCTGCCTCGTGCGGAGTTCTGCTGGCGCTCTACATTGGCGCTCGCTTGCCGGGTTGGCGCCTGCTCTACCTAGCGCTGGCCACTGTTCGCGCCATTCCCGATCTGACCATGGCAATTCTGTTTGTGATGGTCGTCGGCATCGGGTCGCCTTCCGGGATGCTGGCCTTGTCGGTTTTCTACACCGCGGCGATGGGCAAGGTCTTCGCCGATCTGTTCGTTTCCGCCGATCCGGCGCCGGTTGAAGCTCTGCACGCGACCGGCGCAGGTCGAACCATGGTCGCGTTGTATGGCCTGCTTCCTTTGCGATCCAAGGATCTGCTGACTTATGGCTCCTACGAGTTCGAGAGCAAGGTTCGGGCCTGCGTGATTGTTGGCGCGGTCGGGGCCGGAGGCCTGGCGACAGAGATCATCGGTACCATCAATCAGTATTCGTATCAATACACAGCCACCGTCATCATTGTTCTCGTGCTCCTGGTGGCGCTGATCGACAGGATTAGTTGGCTGGTGCGCCGATATCCACTCGTGGTCATTGCCTTTGTGCCCCTGGGTGCGATCTCGGCGTGGATCAACTGGCCGCAAATGTTGGCTTTCTCGCACACCGTCCGCACGATTCGCACGATGTTGCCGCCGCACTTGGAAGCACGAGATATCCACGATATCCCGCGGCTGCTTGGCGAAACCCTGTGGATCGCTTTCGGCGGTACGACGATGGCTGCGCTACTCGGTGTAGTCCTGGGCGCGGCCGCCGCTCGCAACCTTGCTCCGATGTTCGTATATGCTCCGGTACGGCGATTGCTGGAACTGTTCCGCGCCATTCCCGACGTAGTGTGGGGATTGCTCCTCGTGACCACTACCGTGATGGGACCCTGGGCGGGGATGCTGGCGATCGGGCTGCACAGCACCGGGGTATTCGGCAAGCTCTATTCCGAGTCGATCGAAAACGTCCAGCCGGAGCCGGTGATGGCCCTGGCCGCCGCAGGAGCTCCTCGACTCGCGCTGGCTGGATTCGGGCTCTTCCCGCTAGCTTTCCCGCCGATCGCTATTCACACGTTGTTTCGTTTCGAATGGAACATGCGCGCCGCGACGATCATGGGAATCATCGGCGCGGGAGGAATTGGGCAGGCTCTGTTCAACGCCCAGCAATTGTTCTTTTACAACAAAGTGATCGCCTATGTAATCATCGTTTGGGCGCTGGTCATGCTGACCGATTTTGCCAATGCCCAGCTCCGTAAACGATGGAAGATCACCGCCCAGGAGGGCGCCTGAATACACGGCCCCAAGTAGTTATCACCCATCGCGTGCATGAGCCGGTCAAGCAGATGCTGGCCCACGCGTGTGACGTAGTCGCGAATGACGACTTGGAGAGCTGGCTCGCGTCTCGATTTCACGAACTCGCCCGCGGCTCTGATGCCTTGATGGTCTTCATGCCGGACAAGATCGACGAGCCGCTTCTTGCTCAATGTCCCCGGCTCAAGGTGATTGCTGGCGCTTTCAAAGGCTACGACAACATCGACGTCGAAGCCTGCACCCGGCGCGGCGTCTGGGTGACGATCGTGCCTGACCTGCTTTCGCAACCTACTGCGGAACTGGCGTTGGCTCTTATCCTCGGTCTGATTCGCAACCTCGCACCGGGCGATCGCCTGATCCGCAACGCGAGGTTTCAAGGCTGGCGTCCGGTTCTTTACGGAGACACTCTTACGGGAAAAACTCTAGGCATCGTGGGCATGGGGAAGCTGGGACAAGCCTTCGCTCGTCTCGTCGCCGGCTTCAGCGCCAGAATCATCTACTACGATCCTCGGAAGATGTCGCCGGTCGAGGAAGCTTTCCTTGCCATCGGCCGCGCCAGGTTCGACCAGATCCTATCGGACAGCGACATTGTGGTGATCACGGCTCCTCTTGCGGCGTCGACGTTGCATCTCATCGATGCGGATGCGCTCACCAAGATGAAGAAGGGAGCATATCTGGTGAACGTCGGCCGCGGATCAGTGGTCGACGAGGCCGCTGTAGCATCGGCGCTTGAGCAAGGCCAACTCGCCGGATACGCGGCAGACGTCTTCGAGATGGAAGACTGGGCACGCCCGGATCATCCGACCGGCGTGCACCCGCGCCTGCTGGCGCAGCTCAACCGTACTCTATTGACCCCCCACCTCGGTACCGCGGTAGTGAAGGCGCGGCTGGATATCGAGATGTCTGCCGCGGCGAGCATTCTGCAAGCGCTGGGTGGCGAGCGTCCGGCCGATGCGATTAACGATATTCGAAAGGATTCGCTTCGCCCAGGTTCAAGAGTTGAGCCATAATGCCAGGTTTGTGCATCCAAGTCTCTGCAATCGCGGAGTGCCGGAGCCATGGACAACAACGATTCTCTTCGCACGCACATCGTCAATTTGCTGACGAAAGCGGAAGCCCATGTGGATGTCGGCTCGACCCTCAAAGACTTTCCCGCCTCGATTCGCGGACGTAAACCCAAAGGCTCACCACACACCCCCTGGCAACTGCTGGAACATATGCGCCTGGGGCAATGGGATATCCTTCGCTTCAGCGTGGATCCTAAGCACGTGTCGCCCCAATGGCCGGACGAATATTGGCCCAAGACCGCGGCTCCGCCCAGCGATCATGCTTGGGATGAGAGCGTGCGCGGGTTCCTGTCGGATCTCGACGCGTTGGTTTCCTTGGTGCGCGACAAGAAACGGGATCTGTTTGCTCCCATGCTTCATGGCGATGGCCAGACCTTGTTGCGCGAAGTCCTCTTGGTGGCCGACCACAACTCTTATCATCTGGGGCAATTGGTACTGGTGCGGAAAACGCTCGAGGGTGAATGAAGGTTGGGATCGCGCGATCCGAAATCGCATCAGCTTGCCGGTCACCGGATCCCCGATTCTCCAAGGATGTCGAAGCCCTGAGCGTTGAAATTCGCTCCATTGACCATCTACCATCCACTCTCGTACTCTAAAAAGTTTGCTTATGGATCATCTCCGCGTGGCCGACAACATTACCGAATTGGTGGGCGAGACACCCATGCTGCGCCTGCGCCGAATGGCGCCGCCCGGCGCCGCGGACGTCTTTGCCAAGCTTGAAAACCTCAACCCTGGCGGCAGCGTGAAGGATCGCGCGGCCATCGGCATGATCCAGCGCGCCGAAGCCGAAGGCCGTCTCCAACCCGGATCGACGATCGTCGAAGCCACGGCGGGGAACACCGGTATCGGGCTGGCGCTGATCGGAGTCAACAAAGGCTATCGGGTGGTGGTGTGCGTGCCCGAGAAGTTTGCCGAAGAGAAAGTCAAAATCATGCGCGCGCTGGGCGCGGAAGTCGTCCGCACCCCCGACGGGGAAGGTATGAAGGGCGCCATCGAGAAGGCCAGGGAACTGGCCGCGGCGATTCCCGGATCGTTCGTGGCGTTGCAGTTCGAGAATCCCGCCAACCCCGCCTATCACCACGACACTACGGGAGCGGAAATCTTCGAGCAGATGCAGGGCAAGCTCGACGCGGTGGTGATCGGCGTGGGGACCGGTGGGACGTTCGTCGGCGTGGCTCGATATATGAAGGAGCGCCGGCTCAACGTACATTGTGTCGCCGTCGAGACCCAAGGCTCGGTGCTTGGTGGAGGTCCTCCCGGACCCCACAAGGTGGAAGGCATCGGTAGCAGCTTTATTCCCAAGACCTTTGACCCCGAGGTTTGCGACGAGATCATCATGGTTAGCGACAAAAATGCCTTCGACGCCGTGGTCGAAATGGCGCGCATGGAGGGCATTCTCGGCGGCTCCAGTGCTGGCGCCAACGTCTTCGCTGCCATCCAGGTGGCGAAAAGGCTGGGCGCGGGCAAACGGGTTGTGACTATCATTCCTGATTCCGCGGATCGGTATCTATCGAAGAACATTTTTGAAGGCGGGAGTTAGAGGCCGTGCGCCCGGCTGGGGCGGCGAGCGGGGCAGAAATACCCTTAAAGGGTTTGGAGCGAAGAGACATGAAGAAGGAAGCCGGATTTGCGACCAAAGCCATTCACGTGGGTCAGGAGCCCGATCCATCTACCGGCTCCGTGACAGTTCCCATTTTTGCCACCTCTACCTACGTGCAGGAGGAGCTGGGCAAGAACAAAGGATACGAATACGCGCGCGTCTCTAACCCCACCCGAACGCGCCTGGAGCAGAACCTGGCCGCGCTGGAAGGCGGAAGCTCGGCGCACGTGTTTTCGAGCGGTATGGCGGCGGTTACCGCCGTAACCCAATGCTTCCTCAAACAGGGCGACCACCTGATCTGCGGCCACAACGTTTATGGCGGCGTGCCCCGGTTGTTCAACCAGGTGCTCGCCAATTACGGAGTCGAGTTCAGCTACGTCGATACTTCCGACCTCGCCGCGGTCAAGAAAGCCCTGCGCCGCAACACGCGGATCATTTGGATCGAGACCCCGACCAACCCGCTCATGGTGCTGACCGACATTGCCGAAGTCGCCAAGATCGCGCACGAGGGACGCTGTGAGCTGGTGGTCGATAACACGTTCATGTCACCTTATTTCCAGCGGCCTCTAGGCTTGGGTGCGGATATGGTCATGCACTCCACCACCAAGTTCCTGAACGGACACAGCGACGGGCTGGGCGGAGTCATCGTCGCCAGCAAACCGCTGCATGCGGAGAAGTTTGCCTTCATGCAGAAGACCGCCGGAGCCATCCTTTCGCCCTTCGAGTGCTGGCTGGTCCTGCGCGGCGTGAAGTCGCTGGCCGTGCGCATGGTCAAGCACGATGAAAACGGCCGAGCCGTGGCCGACTTCCTTCGCCACCATAAGAAGGTGAAAAAGGTCCTCTATCCTGGCTTCAGCGATCATCCTCAGCATGCCTTGGCCCGGCGGCAAATGAGCGGTTTTGGTTCCATGATCACTTTTGAAACCGGCTCACTGGGCAACGCCAAGAAGATGTTGCGGAAAGTCCGCGTCTGCTCGCTGGGTGAATCGCTGGGCGGCGTGGAAACGTTGATCTCGCATCCAGCCACCATGACCCACGCTGCCCTCGGGGCGTCGGGACGCAGGCAGATTGGCCTGACCGACGGCATGGTTCGCATCTCCGTGGGCGTCGAGGACACCGACGACATCATCGCCGATCTGGACCAGGCGCTGGCGGCGATCTAGTCCAATCGGGGAGAAAACCCCGCTAAGATCCTTCTTTTGGAACGATCGTCCCCCGGACCGGCCGTAAAACGACCGCGCGTTCTCATCAGCCTGGGGCGGGTAGCCGGAAAAACCTTGCGCCTCTCATACTTAGTCACAGACGGACAGAACACGAGGTTCTCAGTAAGGGAGCTCGGGGTGACAACGTTACACGGTATGGAACAGCTGCTGTGGTCGCTAAATCTGTCGCTATGGTTTACGGGTATTCGACGCTTCCCGTGATCCAATCAAGGTAGTCCTGATTCCCTGCCGCGACTTCGAGCATGATGCATTCGGGAGTCTCGTAGGAATGAAGGGCCTTGATGGTCGCGCGCACACCCTCAAAGGCCGTGGCCACGATCTTGACCACCAGCAGACACTCGGATGCGGTCTCGATCTTGCCCTGCCAGCGATACACTGACTCGATCTGCGGAACAATGTTGACACACGCCGCCAGCCGGCGTTCCACCAGAGCACGCGCGATCTTGCGGGCCTCGTCGACGGAGCCGGCGGTAGTGAGCACGATGCAGGCGTTGGTCATAGGAGCACTCCACCGCCGCAAGTGTACCAAGTGGCGGTCAGCGGAGTATCCTGGAGACGACTGGGAGCCGCGTTGCTGAAATCTGGTGAGATCTTCTGTTCCTTTTGCGGTAAACCTTCATCTGAAGTTGCCAAGATGGTAGGCGATCCCTCGGGAAAGGCTTACATTTGCGACGAGTGTATCAAGGTGTGTGCCGCAGTCGTGAGCAAAGAACCGAAGCCGGCGAAGTAGAACTGCGCGTCCTGGTTTAGAAACCCACGCCTGGCGAGACGCAACTAACAGAGATCAGCCATGACTGCGCAAATCAAGTTCGGCACCTCGGGTTGGCGCGCCATCATTGCCGATCAGTTCACGGTCGCCAACGTGCGTCGGGCGGTGACCGGGATTGCCGCTTACGTAGCCAGCCGGAAGCCGTCGGGCGCGCGCGTGATCGTCGGCCGCGACCCGCGTTACATGGGCGAGCGCTTCGTCGAGATCGCTGCTGAGATTCTCGCCCGCCACGGCATCCAGCCGCTGGTGATCACCGAAGCAGCACCAACTCCGGCCATCGCTCACGAAGTCATTCGCAGCCGGACGGACGGGGCGATCAACTTCACTGCGTCGCACAATCCGGCAGAGTACAACGGCATCAAGTTCTCCACACCGGACGGAGCACCAGCGTTGCCTGAGGTGACCGCAGCCATCGAGAAGCTGGTTCCGGAAACCGCGAGCGCTGACGGCACGGCCTCCCGAAAGGCTTCGACCATCGATCCTAAAGCCGCCTACCTAGCGCGAATGAAGGAGATCGTCGACCTGGCGGCAATTCGGAGCTCAGGGATCAAAGCTGTCTTTGACCCTTTGTGGGGCGCCGCGCGCGGCTATTCCGATGAGCTGCTGCGCGAGGCCGGTATTCCCGTGAG
This sequence comes from Terriglobales bacterium, assembly GCA_036522035.1. Lineage (GTDB taxonomy): Bacteria > Acidobacteriota > Terriglobia > Terriglobales > Acidobacteriaceae > Angelobacter. Next base: position 4,209 of record DATDGP010000343.1, on the reverse strand, counting down.
CACTGTCCACGACACCCGCGATGTGCTCTTTGGCGGCCACGCACCCGAACCCGAGGGCGAGCGGCTGAACGAGATGCGGGCGGAGATGAAAGCCACCGGCGCGCGCATCGGCCTGGCCACCGACGGCGACGCAGATCGCTTCGGCATCGTCGACGAGGATGGTACGTTCATCCAACCCAACTACGTTCTGGCTCTGCTGTTCGATTACCTGGTCGAGACTCGCGGCTGGAAAAACGGAGTCGCTAAATCGGTTGCGACTACCAACATGGTGAACGCATTGGCCGAACTTTATGGCGTCGAGCTCTATGAGACGCCGGTAGGATTCAAGTACATCGGCGAGCTGATCAAGCAGGACAAGATCGCGATCGGCGGGGAAGAGAGTGCGGGACTCTCTATCCGGTATCATGTTCCGGAAAAAGACGGCGTGCTGGCCGGCTTGTTGTGTTTGGAAGCCGTGGCCCGACGCAAGCAGCCGCTGCTTGCCCAGATTCGTGATCTATTTGGCAAAGTTGGTTCCTTTTATCCGCAGCGTGACAACTTCCGCTTGACGCCGGAAGTGAAAGCGCAGTTCACTGATAAGTTAGAGAACGATCCCCAGGAGTTCTCCGGGCGCAAGGTGATCCAGGTTGTTCGCAAAGACGGTATGAAGCTGGTTCTCGATGACGGATCGTGGGTCTGCTATCGGCTCTCCGGGACCGAGCCAGTAGTGCGCGTTTACTCGGAAGCAAAGTCAGAAGCCGGCCTCGAGAAGCTCGTCGCCGACGCCAGGAGCTGGATCTTCAAGAGTTGAATCAAATCATTCAAACCCGAAACGCGTGGCGCTTGATTCTGCACTCGCGGCGCAAGCTGGCGACCCTGGCGATGGCCACGGTCCTCTGCCTCATTGGCTACCACGTGATCTTCGGCGCCAATGGTTTCCTGGTCTTCCATCAGAAGCGTGCCGAATCTGAGAAGCTCGACCGGGAGATTCGTACTCTACAAGGGGACAATGCCCGAGCTGAAAAAGAGATCAAAGCGCTCAAGTCAGATCCCGAGGCGATCGAGAAGGAGGCCCGCGAACGCCTGCACTACGCCCGCGAAGGCGAGATGATCTATAAGTTGCCGGCGCCAACGCCTTCCCCCGCCAACCAGAAATAGGTCGTCACAGGCGACGTTTTCCAATGGCAAGCTCTGGTACTACTCGAGTACGGTGAGCGGGCTTTTCACGTGCCGGACCCGATGTTTGGCCGAATGGGCGTCTTGAAGTGAAACCCCGCTCCCTGCCTGCTTGACCTCCCCGTCACTGACCGCCGATCACGCCCTCACACCTGATCGTAGAATTTCAGCGCCATGGCACCGTGCGTGGCCGCGCCTCCCGCACGCAAGGCGGCGGCAATCAATGCGCTTTCCGTGATCTCCTCGCGCGTTGCGCCGGCGGCCTTGGCGGTCTTGGTGTGCACTTGAATGCAATAGGGACATTAGGTCGCAACAGCAATACCCAGTGCGATGAGCTCGCGGTACTTGCGCGGAATTCGACCGTCGTCACGGCCTACAATCTTGTCCAGGTTGAGCCAGGCGTTGAATTCCGTGGGCGCGAGCTTGCCCATTTCCTTTATAAATCTCAGATCTCCGACATCATGGTAGTGATCACTCACCCTATTCTCCTCCCGTACATAGTTTCTTTATGGATCAAAAGCCCGACTTACTTTCATGCTTTGCTCGAGCGTTCGATGAGGGTCCCGGTAGGACGATTCACCAACTTGACGTTTTGACTTCCCCAGCGCCTGTCGTGACTTGCCCAGCGTCCCCGACGGGCGGCGCGGGCTAGCGGACCGCGCCTTCAAGTGGCGAACTCGCGGTGGCGTAGAGTCTCTTGGGCATGCGTCCGGCAAGAAACGCTGAACGGCCTGCGATCACCGCGTGCTTCATGGCCTCAGCCATCAGGATGGGATCTTCCGCATGGGCGATCCCCGAGTTCATGAGCACTGCATCGGCGCCGAGCTCCATAGCGATGGCGGCATCAGAAGCGATGCCTACGCCAGCATCCACGATGAGCGGAACGTCCGTGATCATCTCGCGCAGGATCTTCATGTTGGCCTGGTTCTGAATGCCCAGGCCGCTGCCGATCGGCGCGCCCAGGGGCATGATGGCGCTGGCGCCGGCATCGAGCAACCGCTTGGCAGCCACAATGTCATCAGAGGTATAGGGAAGAACAGTAAAGCCTTCCTTTACCAGGGTTCGGGTGGCCTCGATGGTCGCCTGCACGTCGGGGTAGAGCGTCTTCTGGTCGCCGATAACCTCGATCTTGACCCACTCGGAGAGCCCAACCTCCCGTCCCAGACGCGCGGCACGGATGGCCTCGTCGGCGGTGTAGCAGCCTGCAGTGTTGGGCAGTAGAAAGTACTTTCGGGGATCGATGAAGTCGAGCAGCGATTCCTTCGCGCGGTCGAGGTTCACCCGCCGCACCGCGACGGTGACCATCTCCGCGCCACTTGCCTCGATGGCCCGAGCCGTCTCCTGTCCCGATTTGTATTTGCCCGTGCCCACGATCAGACGGGAACGAAACTGCCTGCCGGCAATGATGAGGGGATCCATGAGTTTTTCCTGGCTCCAATTGTAATGAAAGACGGGGATTTCGGGCAGTGAACTGGCCCCGGTCACGACCAGGTGTGACCGGGGCGTAATGGTACAGTTTGAACCTCTGCGGCAGGATCGTGGCGTCCGCGGACGCGAGCTCTGGAGGCAGGAATGAAAGCATCCATGTTTTATCGAATCGCCGCTGTTCTCCTGCTGCTTTTCGCCCTAGGACATACACTCGGCTTTCGCCAGTCTGATGCCCAATGGGGAGTTGATGCCCTTCTCGGCTCGATGCGGTCAATTCACTTTGAAGTGCAAGGGTTCAAGCGCACGTATTGGGACCTCTTTGTGGCGGCCGGATTCTGTGTCAGCGTGTTCTATCTCTTCGCAGCGACATTGGCTTGGCAGCTAGGTGGTCTTCCCGCAGCCACTTTGGCGCACATGCGAGGCACTGCGTGGGCGTTCGCCCTTTCCTTTGCAGCCATCGCGGTTGTGAGCTGGAAATACCTCTTTGTCCTACCTATCGCTTTCTCAACCGTGATTACAGTCTGTTTGACGGCGGCGGCGTGGCTTACGGCGAAGCGGACGTGAGAAGGGAACTTAGGGCTAGGTTACTGCTTGACCGTTGCCGCCAGATCGTATTCCTCGTGGCCGCGCAGCGCCTTGCCGATGGGAGCCTTGCGCAGGACGTAGATGTAAGGACGCGGTGCCCTCCCTTGCTCTTCGCCCTCTACCTCATAGCACTCGCCGCCAATCGCGATGGTTAGGCTGGCTTTCCATCGCGTCTTGGCCAATGCCGCGGCAATGCGCATGCGCTCGCCGGGTAGAACTTCCAACGCGTCCGGCACAGTGGCCGCAGCGCGAAGGTCACGCCTGGTTCCTCTGCTGCGGAGGCGATAGACGACCTTGAACCCCAGGACGACCGGCAGACTGGGAATCACTTCGGAAATGCACAGCCCGGCGGCAAAACGGACGATCCCTTCGAACGAGAGATAAACAAGAAGCCAGGCCAGCGGATGCGCCAACACATATTCGAATCCGAACACGACAAAGAACCAGATCTGTGTGGTTTCATTTTGCCGCTGGAGAACGTTTCCGTATTGCCCCGCGCGCACCGCCAGGAAGGCGAGAACACTGTGCACCAGCCACCGCGAGAAGACGACCGTCTGCAGCACTCCGGTGAGCGTCGCCGCCCAAAGCACGTGCAGCGACGAATTGGGCCTGTTGCTGGCCCTCACCGAAGCCGGACAGAACGCCAACCCGATATCACGCAGCAGATCGAGCATAAATAGGTTCAGGCAAGTATAAGTTTGTGGCCACCCAGAACCCCACGTGACCATGGTTCACCGCCCGCGGGAGAAGAGTTCGCTTTCTCTGGCATGAGCGCCTCACAAAATCGGACATTGATGTAGTCTTATACGTCGCACCTACAACTGAGAAACGGGAAATCATGAACAGACGCTTCCAAGGGCTGGTCGTAGTTCATTTTCTGCTGGTGTGCTTCGTATCTGGGTCGGCTCAAACGAGCGCTCAAGCCCCGCTGGTGAATGATCTTCGTGAACTCGTAGAAACCCCCGCTGTACCGGGCTATGAACAACAGCTGGCCGCTAAGATTGCCGAAAAGCTGAAGGGCTTGACTCTGAAAATCGATGC
>DATDGP010000342.1:0-41100 GCA_036522035.1 Terriglobales bacterium | reverse complement strand
GACAACTTCTCCGGTAAGCCCGAAGACATCTACCTTTTTATCGGGGAGCACCCGAAGGCTGCATTCGGCAACTCTACCGGTGATCGACAAATGCTTGAGTATACCCAAGCTGGAGGTGGGGCGCCCCTGATGATGTTGGTGCTGCACGACGACGCGCAGCGCGAGTATGCCTATGGCCCAGCCCAAGGACTACCCGCCAGTAAAGTCGGCACTTTCACGCAGGCCCTCTATGACGAAGCCAAATCCAAGGGATGGATCGTCATCAGCATGAAGAATGATTGGCGAAGACTTTTCGCTTTCGAAAAATAGTTTCACCAGGGAAGCCTCAACTCGCGTATCGGCACGGCGCTCGAGCATGGCCAACAGCCTGCCGACAAGCGTGCTCGCCCTCCCGCGATGGGGTGATCTCGAACCAGGGGGCGATCAGACTGCTTATAATTACTGCACCCGGTAGTTGCGCTGGGAGGTGCTCTTCGGAGTATTACCGTCCCGCGCTGTCCCCCAACGGAAGCAAGAGTGGCTGTTGCCCTCGAAAACAACGGCGATCGCCGCCCGCGCCATATATTTGTAATGATTCAGCGGTCGGCACTTGTGAAAACGGTGCAATTGAGATCACGCACGAGCTTTGTCGATCATCGCTTCCCAGATGCCCTTGGATTTGAGAATGAGTTCAACGGCTTCGCGGATCGCTCCGTGGCCAGCGAGAGCTTTCGTTGTGTAGTGCGCGGCGCCTCTTACCTCGGGGACGGCATTGCCCACAGCAACGGCGAGGCCAACGCGAAGCATTAAGGGAATGTCGGGAAGATCGTCGCCGATATAGGCGACTGCAGAATCGGACACACCGGCTCTTGCGAGGATTTCTTCATAAGCGAGCATCTTCACCGGTTGCTTCATGTAAATGAACTCCATCTTCATTTCATGTGCGCGGCGCACGAGTGCAGCGCTTTCGCGGCCCGTAATGCAGCCCGTCCGAACGCCGGCGGTATGCGCCAAGGTGAGTCCTTGACCGTCGTGCGCGTCAAAGGTCTTGATTTCAAGAGCGGTGCCGTCGGTTTGCGAAAGCAATGTGACGCTGCCGTCCGTCATGGTGCCGTCTACGTCCATCAAGAGCAGCTTGACTTGCACAGCTCGTTTCTTGAGGGCGGGAGAGATTTTGGAAAAATCGGCCAAAGAAGCCTCCAGAAAGAAGATCAGAGAAAGTTTAGGGTAAAGTGTAAGCTGATCACGCGAAATCCAGTCGTGAAAACATTTCCTTGCGCTCGTGCGTGAGTGGTTTTCCTAGATTCCGGCGTAGTCCTTATTTTCCTGAAAGAGAGCAGAAACAGTCTGAGTCGAAGTGTCCTTGGATGATCTGAAGGGATACGCCATCGATGGCTGCAAGGGCATCGACGGCGCGAACTATGCAGAAGAGGCCGCGGCAATGCCCCGGCGGGGTTGGTTCGCTGGTGTATACTTACAGCACTTTTGTGCCTACCTCTTGCCCGGGAATCGTCAGCCATGAATGGAAATGATGCGCGGAAAATATCCGACGCTTTAACGATCGGAGCAACCGATGGTCGAACGTCTTCCTCAGCTGGCGGCGGAGACAGGGGTGAGCGCAATGCTGCCATTCTCCAAGTCGGGCAGGTATTGGGTGGCCGGTTTCAAATCCTCGAGATGCTCGGCCTCGGCGGCATGGGCGCCGTCTACAAGGCACACGATCGCGACATCAATCGCGTTATCGCCCTCAAGTGCATCCGGCCCGAACTATCCGACAACCAGGAAATCGTGCAGCGGTTCATGCAGGAGCTCCTGCTGGCGCGACAGGTTTCACATAAGAACGTAATCCGCATCTATGACGTCAGGGACTCCGGTGGGCTCAAGTTCATCACCATGGAGTATGTGGCGGGGCGCGATCTGGGCAGTCTCATGGAAGAACGCGGTAAGCTGCCGGCGCCAGAAGCGGTCGCTATCATGCGCCAGGTCTGCTCTGGACTTGCCGCGGCCCATGCCGAAGGAGTCGTCCATCGTGATCTGAAGCCCAGCAACATCATGGTGGAGGCGAACGGGCGCGTGGTGGTGATGGACTTTGGTCTGGCTCGGGCCCAGGATACGGACCTGATGACCCAAACCGGCGCCATCTTGGGCACGTTCCAGTACATGTCGCCGGAGCAGGCCAAGGGCGAGAAGGTTGACGCCCGCTCTGACGTCTTCACGGTCGGAATTATTCTCTACGAGCTTCTTACCGGCAGCACGCCATACAAATGCGATACCTCACTGGCTAGCCTGCTGAAACGTACACAGGAAGATGCTGTGCCTCCATCCGCGCTCAATGGCACAATTCCGCGCACTCTGAATACGATCGTTTGCAGGTGCCTGGAGCGAGACCTTAAGCGGCGCTATCAGAACGCAACAGAAATGCTGCGCGACCTCGATGCGTGGCAGGGGAATCGCGCCGGAGTCGGGCTGACCTTCCACCCCAACGTCGGGCCTTGGGGCCGAGACATTCCCTGGCCATTGATTGCGACGGTGGCGACAGTGATCGTGCTGGCCGTGGCTGGCTGGCTTTTGCGCGACCGGTTGCTGCCACATACCGTTTCCCAGCCCAGTAAACCCATCACCGTGTTGGTGGCAGACTTTACGAATCACACTGGCGACCCGATTTTCGACAGCGCGCTGGAGCCAATGTTCAATGTGGCCTTGGAAGGCGCCAGTTTTATCAGCGCGTACAACCGCGGCACGGCGCGCAAACTCGCGCAAAAACTTCCCAATCCCACCGACAAACTCGACGAACAGCCTGCGCGCCTGGTAGCGCTGAGCCAGGGTGTGAGTGCGGTGATTACCGGTGAGATCAGCCTCCGCGGCAATGCCTACACGGTCTCCGCTATGGCGTTGGATGCCGCTACCGGCAACGTGCTTGCGAAAAGCGAGGCCTCCGCTAGTAATAAGAATGATGTTGTCAGCACCATCCCCGAACTCGTAGCGCCGATCCGCAAGGCCCTCGGCGACACCACTCCCGACTCGACCCAGCTCGAAGCGCTCAGAGGATCGCTGACCGCCGCGTCATTGGAAGCCGTGCACCAGTACGGTATCGGGATGGAGCAGCAGTCTGCCGGGCGCCGGGACGAAGCGCTGGTTTCATTTGCCAAGGCTGCACAACTCGATCCGGGATTCGCTCGCGCCTACTCCGGAATGGCCGCCTCGGCTCTTCCCCTCGGTAAGATCCAGGATGCTGAGAAATACATCAAGCTGGCGATGCAGCACGAAGATCGCATGACGGAGCGCGAGCGGTTGCGGGTGCGCGGCTTGTATTACTTCGTGGCCGGCGATTTCCCAAAATGCATCGACGAATACGGCGAGCTAGTGAGTAAATATTCAGCAGACAACATAGGATACGGCAATCTCGGAGCCTGCTATGCGCGGTTACGCAACTTTCCCAAAGCCGTCGAAGCACAAGAACACGCAGTTGAAATCGTTCCCAAGTACGCGGTACAACGGCTCTATTTAGCGTTTTATACCTCCTACAGCGGAGATTTTCAGGGCGGTGAACGCGAGGCACGTGCTGCCTTGGCGCTCAATCCGTCTTCTGAGGCATATCTCGCTCTGGCGGAAGCCCAGGTCGGAGAGGGCCAGTTCTCGCCGGCTAGAGAGACTTACGGGACGCTGGAAAAGATGAGCGCGCTGGGTGCATCCATGGCGACCTCCGGTCTCGCCGATATAGATTTGTTTGAAGGCCGCTTCACCGAGGCAATCCGAAAGCTGGAACAGGGAATTGCCGCCGATGTGGCGGCCAAGGACACCGAGAACGCCGGCGATAAGTTAACCAGGCTTGCCGATATTCAGCTTCTGCGTGGCGATAAGCAGGCGGCGGCGGCGAGCGCGACCAAAGCGCTGGCTGATAACCAGTCTGAAAAGATAAAGTTTCTGGCGGCGCTAATCTTTAAGGAAGCGGGGCAGAACGCAAAAGCACAGGACCTGGCTAAGGGTTTAGCTTCGGAGCTGGAAGCCGAGCCCCGAGCTTACGCCAAAATCATTTCCGCTGATTTGGCTGAGCAGCACGGGGACTCGCGCGAAGCCATCAAAGAATTCACCGATGCCAACACGCTGCTGGATACCTGGATCGGACATTTGGAGCTTGGCCGCGCCTACCTTCGGGCTGGGCAATTTGTGGAAGCGGACTCCGAATTTGATCGCTGCATCAAGCGCCGCGGCGAAACCCTCGAACTCTTCATGGACAATATCCCGACTGCCGGTTATTTTCCTGTCATCTACTACCTGCAGGGGCGCGTGCGGGAAGGCATGAAGAGCCCGGGCTTTGCGGAATCGTACCGCGCATATCTGAGTATTCGAGGACAAGCCGGCGAAGATCCCCTGCTAGCTGAAATCCACCGGCGGCTGGGACAGTAGAAAATTCGGCAGCACCCGGCTAGAGAGCAAACCTTCTGATCCGCCTCCGCCGCTCTGAGCGAAGCGAGGGGCGCGTGAACATTGTTCATTGCGCGCTGCGCGCGCAACCCCTTGAGGGTCCGGGGCTACTAAGCCAATTCCAGGAGAAACAATGCCCCGCCTGGCCGGGCATAGTCTCACTATTTCCTAGGGACATTGCTCATTGACTGTCTCCTGCGCCGACGATAGTAGTCACTGGAGTAATGTTGGTCGAGGACGTCGCAGCCCCCGTGCCGGTGTTAATCGTGTATTCCTGCCCTGTGTTGGTGAACCCATACAGCGTCCCGCCGACGTAGGCTGAACCGACAAACCCATTGACGCCCGAACCACTGACGGTGAGCTGTACCCCGGCTGTCGTCGCTCCCGTTGTGGGATTGACTTGATACAAAGTGTCATTCATCGTTGATGCGTTGCAGTTCCCACCACTAATGAATCCAACCGTGTAGTACAGCACGGTTCCCGACCCCGACAGGCTTGTTTCGGGGTTGCAGCCGGGAGGGACCGGTGCTACACCCGTGGGGTTGGCTCCGACCATCGTTGTTGCTCCGGTCATGATGTTGATCGAGTACAAAATCCCGGTAACCGCATCAATCCCGAAGTACGAACCGTCGGTCGTCGCACCAGTGGTCGCCTGATCGGGAATCGATCCGGTACCAACGAGGGTTGACGCCAGAGGTGATGGAGTTATCTGCATCAACTGGTTCGACGCGGTGTATGCGTAAACCTGAAGGCCAGGGGTCAGGTCGATTCCGTTGGCGCCAGCCGCCGTCCCCGCGGCAATCCGGGTGGCGACCCCTGAGGCCAGATCCAGTGTTCCGAAATTCCCCTGGTTGTCCACATAGAGCGTGTCAATGTTAAACGCAGTTGAGGTCGCGTCGAAAACAACCCCATCGGGCGAAGCCTTGAGGGTGTATCCGTTCGCAATCTGGTTGATGCTGAGGTTACTGAATGTGGCGACGCCAGCTACCGCGTTGTTCGTAGTGGTGCCGGAAAGTGTTCCCGGGCCTGAGCCGATAGCCAGCGTGATGGGGCCTATGAAAGACGGCAGAGTGTTGTTGCTCGGGTCCTCCGCCGTCACCACGACTGCGGGCGTGATGGTAAGGCCGACTCCGGTATTGCCCGGTTGTGTCGTGAACACGAGTTGGTTGACGGTGTAGTTGCTGTTGGCTCTGCTCATAACAAAGTTGTGGTCGCCGGGGTAATTGATTGCGAACGTCACGTTCCCGGTTGTGGTTGGTGGCGGCGCGAGCGTGCACATTCCAGAAGTCGCGGGCTGAGGCGCGCACATGGATCCGTCGCTGGCTGTCACCGTGATGTTGCCGGACGGCGGAATTGGCGCACTTCCTCCTGGTGCGACCACCGAGAAAGTGTAAGAGACAGTGATCGGTTGGTTCACGAACACCGTAGAAGGCAACACTGAGCTAATAGAAATCTGGGTCTGGGCTGGGTTTACAGTCTGTGGCCAGACTCCTGAATTGCTGGGATTGAAATTCGCATCGCCGCTGTAACTGGCGGTGATCGAGTGAACGCTAACCGACAGAGCGGATGTCGTGAACGTCGCCATTCCGCCGCTGAGCGGCAAGTTGGAAGCTATAGGAGCCCCTCCGTCCGACAGGGTTACGGTTCCCGCCATTGGGCAAGGATAGGGGTATTGCGGCGTGACAGTCACCGTGAATGTAACCATCTGTTGAAAGACCGACGTGCTCGGATTCGAGGTTACGCTCGTCGTGGTGTTCGCCTGGTTTATCTGCAACGTGAGCGGCCGCGAACCAGTGTTCGACTTTGCGTCAGTGACGCTCGCGATAATCGAATTATACGAGCCAGCCACGCACGTAGTGCCTGAGATCGTTGACGAACCGGCAGGCGGCTGCGCAATGCCAGCCGGAAGGCCGCTGACGGTCCACCTGAATGGCGCGGTTCCACCGTCTTCCGTGAGCAGGTCGTTATAGCCGAGGCCTACAGTGCCACCGGGAAGAGCTACCGTGGTGATGTGAGGGTTGTCCTGATCGTTGATGTCGATGTTCAGCTGCAATGCGGCTGCTGTGGTTTCTTTTTGGCCGCTATCCGTATCCAGTTCGAACGTATACTGACCAGCGCAAAACGTGTCCGTGCTCCACGTAAACGTGAACGTATTCCCGACCTGGCTGAACGTGCCCGCACTGTTTTGTACGGCCCCGTTCACTACCAAAGCGGTACGCCCCTGTGTCACTGTTTGGCAGCCGTTATTGGAAACGGGGCCGATCGCGTACAGCGAATTCGCGGGAAGGGAGGATGGATACGACGTCGTCGAGGCGTTCACATACGGATTTGCGTAGTCGCTGCTGTTGTCATCCTGTAACGTCCAGGTGATCGTAACCGGAGTGCCTTGCACGACCGGGCTGGACCCGAAAGACAAGTCGTTGAGACTAACCGATGCCGGCGTGTTGGTATAGCAGCCTGTCAGCTCATTGCCCTTGGCGGTCGCAGTCACCGTGTTCGACGGCACGCTCTCCTGGCTTGTGTTCGCCAGAACTGCGGTTACGTAATACTGATATCCGTTCGGGGTGTTGCAGCTGACCGTATCGGTGTACGTCGTCGCCGGCGGATTGCCGGAGATAGACGTCAGGAATGGGAAGGTTTGTCCGCCGTCTGTGGACCGGTAGATCTTATACTCGCCGATCTGGCCAAACGTGGGCGCCGACCAGTTCAGGGTTATCGTGCGCGCCGATTGTGCTTCGGTCGCCGTCAAGTTGCGCGGCGAACGGGTTACGGAGTTAGCGGTCTCGTGGGTGATATCCCCCGTGCTGAGGCCGCCTCCAGTCGGGAAAGCGCCGCCTCCAGTCGGGAAAGCGCCACCTCCAGTGGGGAAAGCGCCACCTCCAGTTGGGAACGCGCCGCCCCCGGTTGGAAAAGCGCCGCCTCCGGTGGGGAACGCGCCGCCTCCAGTGGGGAAAGCGCCGCCTAGTACATAGGAACTCCCTGTCGCACCAACCTGTCGCAGGTCGAGATTTGCCCAGTCATTAAAACCGTGCAGGACCTGCGGGGAACCGGGCGGATCGAAATCAATGTTCTGACTAGCTGTCCATGCGGGGCTAATGGATGACGCTGTTCCCTCCAGGCGGACCATCTGGGGCGGATTCGCCGGCAGAGGCGTGCCATCGCAGTAGCGTGTCGCCGGACTGCCAACCGGGGTACCTGGTGCGTACCACTTGATTGCGCCATATGTCGGCGCCGTGCCATCGGTTTTTGTTAATGGCGCTGCGCTGCTAAGGCTGCCAATCGTCAACGTGTTCAGCGTGTCCTCGGAAAAATCGAGAAAGCCAGGGATATATATTTTGTTCACAGGATCATACTTATCCAGCAGATCCACCTGGAACATGTAGCTCATGACGCTCTGATAATTCGTTTTGCAGTTGGCCTCAAAGGTAGGCATGTAAGGATTGGCCGCGGTGTAGTAGGCACCGCCGTGGGGAAGGTAAGCCGTATGCCCGAATTCATGCATCAGCGTTCCTTCCTGTACTGACGGGCTTTGCCCGTCTGCTCCCCAGAGATGACCCAGCGTAATAAGTGAGACGGCTCCGCCCAAATCGGACGTGCCGGAACGGCTGGTAGCCTGCCCGTTGGCAACGGACAGATTCGGATCCGTGGCGTGGGTGTAGGTCGCGTTGATTACGCTCGGGATTTGTATGGTGAAGTGAGTAGAGTCCAGAATATTCTGAACGCAATAAATCCCGTTGAGTTTGGGATTCGTGATGGCATCGGAAATAGAGACACGGCCGTTCGGACAAACTCCCTCATACGCATTGAAGGGCATGCCAGTGGTGGGGAAAGCCGCTGAGGTGGTGAAGGTGACGGTGGTGCCAGAAGCTACGACTTTCGAGAGGGATCCATCGGCTAAGCTCCAGCTCGGCCCGCCCACCGAATCTCCGAAAACCGCGTAATGATAACTGTTCCTTTGCGCGGGTGGAAAGCGCGGCCCGCATTCCTGGGGATTTTGCGTACAGTTCGCGCCGGGAAAAGCTGGCAAAGGAATGAGATAGTTTTTCACGAACTCAAGACCCGCCCGCCACGCGGTGACTCCGGGCTGATTCGGATAAGAACAAGTAGGTTGACCTCCGCCGTCAGTGCACTCGCCCTCCGGGATTGGATTGAAGCCGGTGAAATGGAGGTGGATGTTGTGCGCAAGGAAGGAGCTACGAACCGCCTGCAGAACCTGTGTAGTGGGCTGAAAGGAGGTGCCGTCCGGTTCAGTCACGTAATCCAGCTGAATGAAAACGTCCTGCTGGCCAACTTTTGGAGGGTCTTGATTGTTTCCCGGGAGGGGGTCGTCAGCGAGGCTTACGAACTGCCCGGTTCCAATATCTGTGTACCCTTGATTCTGTTTCCAAACGTCCGGGATGCCATCCAGGGCACTATCCTGAACGGTGGTGCTGAAGATCACCGCGCTCCACGATAGGCATCCCTGGTTGCTGGGAGTGGGAATGACCTCAGTTTGCGCGGAAAAGTCACCGGCATGCACCGGATTGGATAAATTCTGGGCTGGGAACGTCCAGGTCGGGTTATCCCACCTGCCGTAGTACCCAGGGAATGGAGGCTCCCCGTTGGGATAAAGAGAAGGAAGCTGCTGGTTGTTCAGATACACGACTTGGTATTTATTGCTTTGGCCGCTGCCGGCGATGTGGGTCAGTCTGGAAATCACAGCTCCTTTCGGTTGATCATTTCCGGCGTCATAAAATTGCAGAGTTTGCATCATGGTTAACGAGTTGCCGGTCGGAGCGAAGGCACCTTCGTAAATGACAATTGAGTTCAGCGGAGCGGGGGCAATCGGCGAGACGACCCGGTAAACGTAGACAAGAGTTGCGCCTAAAGTGAACGGCGCACTAGGATTGCCAACACTTGGCAGCCGTACTTCGAACGTACCATTGGCTAAAACATTGCCATTCGCATCCTGCGGCAGGTAGCCGATGACATCAGCGCGATAGGTCCGAGTAACTTTCCCAGTCGAAGTGCCGGTACAACCGCCGGAACTCCAGGTCACGGTGTTGGTAGAGCCCCGGTTTATTCCGCTTATCGGATAACCAGGCGCGGCCGGTCCGCCGTTGAAAACTGGTCTGAAGAATCCGTTCTGGCCGGAACCGGGCTGGCCTGGCTGTACGCTCGAATTCTCAACCGTTTCCCAAAACAGCAGGGCATCAACGATCTGGGCTCCCGCAGGCACTTGCTTGACGCCGGTGATTCCGGGATTGGGATCGGGGATGGTGAAAGTCCCCACGGCGTAGCCGTTGGAAAAGTTCGTCATGATGCCTTGCGCGCCGGCCACGACGTAGTCCCCGGTAAGAAGGTAGTTATTGCCAACGTCGAGGGGATTCTGCGCGAAACCAGAACCCGCTAGTATGACAAGTAGCTCTACCAGGACAGAAAGACGGATCACACGCAACGAACATGACATTACTTGCTCCTTATGACGCAGACTGAAGATTGGCGAGCCTCCCAAAACACTGCGCGCACTTCGAGATGAGACACACACCCAGCCTTCCAACTCGAAGGCAGCGTGGACTCTTTGTGCGACGTTTCTGGGGACCGAAATGGGGGAAAGCAGCCTTTTCGCGTGCACAGTTCACGCAAAACAGGCCGATTGCTGTTGAACGCAATGGCGCTCATATAGAAGAGGCCGTTGGTGCCGGCGCGCACCGCGGGATCAGCACCCGCCTGCAAACCATGCAGCGGCGAGGCTAGTCCATCGGCGGAACTATCCAGCGGATACCCGGGAAGCGTGCTCTGCCAGGTCTGACCGCCGTCAAACGACTTGAAGACGCCCAGCCACGCGTCGCCGCGCTCTTCAATGCCCAGCAGCCCGGGCAGGTCCACTGTGCGGTAATCATTAGCGCCCGCAAGCAAGTGCAGCGGGTTGCGCGTGGAGACCGCAGCTGAAGGCTCGTTCTGCCGCTGCAGGAAGGGGTCTCCAGTAGTCCAGTCCGTACCGGACACCATGTTCACATTTGTGCCGGCCACAGGGTTCTGAGCCGTAGCGTGCGAGACAACAAAACAAGATGCGGCCGCGATCGCCAGCAGACAGGGGAGAACTCTGGTCTGAGACATGCCCAACCTTCTCTTTTAGCGTTTCACTTAGATTTCAGGACCATCACAACCTGGGAATTGCAGCCGGCGTGGAGCACTACGAGCGAAGCCTGGGCTCTGTCCGTCTTAAGGGTACATTCCTGAGTGCGGTGAGTATCATCTGAGTACGTTGCCCTGTCAAGAGACAAAAAGAGCGTGTGTCAACGAAAACAGCCGCGCTATGCAAAAGATTGCACACCGATCCCTTCTTGGGGATTGCGATGAAGATCGACGGGCGCTTGCAGGCAGCAAGGCGAGATTTTTGAGCCCAGCGAAGGTCTCTCGATGTAGAGACATCGAAGCACGACAAGAATGCCGCTCCTCTGAAGACGTTGGTCCGTGAGGCCTTTCGCGAAACCCAATCTTCTGCCGGCGTCGACGATGATCTTTGACCTGTGAGAAAATCAAGGGCACCGGAATCAGAGGACGTGGTATAAGGCGTCCCAAGGGAGGACGAACAGTGTCATTCCTTCGCGATTTGAAAGGTGCGGCACGATCCTTAGCGCGAGTGCCCTTATTGTGGCTCACCGTGGCCGTCACCTTGGCTCTCGGTATCGGAGCGAACGCGGCGATTTTCAGTGTGGTTCGTGGTGTGCTGTTGCGGCCACTTGCGAATCGCGACGAAGATCGCTTGCTTTATGTGCGGCAGAGCGCTCCGGGTATCGGCGTCGATAATGCCACCTTCTCCGTCCCGGAAATCAAGGACCTCAGTGGTGGGCTCAAGACGATTCAAGAGCTAGGCACCTTTTCCGCCCTCGATTTCACCATGCTCGGACTAGGCGAACCACGCGAGATCCGCGCCGGCGTAGTCGATGGCAACTACTTCGACGTGATGGGGCTGCGCCCGGTGCTGGGACGATTGCTGAATCCCGGCGACGACGGCCCCAACGCAGCCGGCGCTGCCGTGCTGACATATCGCTTCTGGACCAACTCCTTACACTCCGATCCCAGCGTGATTGGAAAGACGATCCGGCTGGGGAGCTTCGGTGGCCCACGTTCAGCCGTCATTGTCGGGGTGCTGGAACCATCGGTGCCATATCCGGTTGAAACTGAACTGATCGCCAATATCGTTACCAGCCCGCATCACCTGTCGGCGACGATGGTGACGGGCCGCGAGCATCGCATGACCGAGGTGTTTGCCCGACTTACCCCAGATGCACAGCTGGATGCTGCCCGAGCGGAGCTTCGCACTCTGTACGGTGCGATGGTGTCGGCGCACCCGGACATCTACAAAGCCCAGGACCACTACACGATCGATGTGACGCGGATGCATGACCAGATCAATTCGCGCGCCAGGACCATCCTGTGGGTTCTCCTTGCAGCATCTGGTCTGCTGTTTGTCATTGCCTCCTCGAATGTCGCCAACCTCATTCTTGCGCGCGCTGTGCGCCGCGAGCCGGAGTTCGCCATCCGCTCTGCGTTGGGAGCGACCTCAGGCGCATTCCGCCGTGCGCTCCTGGCGGAAGGTCTAGTGATGTGCGGCAGTGGAGCGCTACTGGGAGTGGCCATCGCAGCCCCGATGGTGGCGGTGCTCGCGCGCTATGCGTCGCGCTTCTCGGTGCGCGCTCTCGATCTCACTGTCGATTTCAGCCTGGTTTGGATTGGCGTTGCGCTCGCCTTGATCGCCGCTGTTTTTCTTGCGTTTGTTCCCCGCCTGCCGGCTCCGGATTCGTCGCGAGGACTGGGTCTTTCCAGCAGCGGCGTTCGCGTAAGCGGAGGAAGCAACCGGCGCCTTCGCATTTTTGCTGTTACCCAGATCACAGCTTCTTTCCTGTTGCTCGCCGGAGCGGGCGCGCTCCTGAAGACGCTGTTGGTTCTGGAAAAAACACAA
This sequence comes from Terriglobales bacterium, assembly GCA_036522035.1. Taxonomy (GTDB): domain Bacteria; phylum Acidobacteriota; class Terriglobia; order Terriglobales; family Acidobacteriaceae; genus Angelobacter. The sequence goes on along the minus strand of DATDGP010000342.1, from coordinate 28,748 downwards.
CCACCGTTCGAGACGGCGCACGTACTGGCCGTGAACCTGCCCGTGATGTCGGAAGGACGCACCCCGGAGCAGGTACGCGATTTCTATCATGACGTCGAGCGCAGGATCCGCACGCTTCCGGGAGTCGCACACGTCGCTTCGGGTTTCAGCGTTCCCTGGCGCGATGGCCGTGCCTTGAATATCGCTTTTACATTCGCTGTCGAGGGCGCGAGGCGCGAGAACAGCCACGATGATCTTCGCGCCCGATTCAGGTCGGTTTCGCCTGGATTTTTTGAAACGATGGGAGTGCCGATTCTGGAAGGCCGTGATTTCAGGGATAGCGACCAAGACGGGTCGGAACGTGTAGTGATCATTAGTCAGAGCGTGGCGCAGCAGTTATTTCCGGGACGAGAAGCCTTGGATCGTCACTTGCAATGGACGGACGGGGTGATGAAGTTTATCGGCATCAGCACCGAGCCCCGGCGGATTATCGGAGTGGTGCCGGACGTCGACGACGAAAACATCATACCTGTCCCGGCCATGACCGTGTATCAGCCATCGGACCAGGAAGGCTGGACGGGCCGCTTGTTCGTGCGGGCGCAGAACGACCCCTATGCGCTCGTTCCTACCATTATCCGTACCATCCACGAGATGTCGGCCAACCAGCCTGTCGAGCGAGCCAGCACGCTCGAAGATGTTCGCGCGGAAGTTCTGACGCCGGATCGCCTCAATGCCATCGTCTTCGGAGGGTTCGCCACATTGGCGCTTTTAATATCCGTGGTTGGGGTGGCGGGTGTGCTCGCCTTTTCAGTAAGCGGGCGCACGCGCGAATTCGGAATCCGCATGGCCCTGGGCGCCCAGCCAGGAAGTATTCTCACGAAGGTTTTACTCGAGGGGATGGTCATCGCGGGCCTAGGTGTAGCCGCCGGCTTCCTCTTAGGTTTTGCTTTGGCGCGGGCTATCGGAAGGTACATTGTCGACGCGCAGATGCCGGGGGCGATGCCCTTGATTGCCTCGGCTGCGGTCATCCTCGCTGCTGCGGTGATCGCGTCTGCTCTGCCCGCAGCTCGCGCGGCGAGGGTCGATGCGGTCGAAGCCCTGCGCTCCGAGTAAGTCCCGGGAATTAGTGATCTGAGGCCATCCTGGTTGAGTTATCGGACAAGCACGCCTTTGTCTTTAGCTGGCGCCCCCTCCTTGCGCTTGCGGCCCGTCCATCGAGACCAGGCACTGTTCATCCGGTTCTGAACCCGATCAAGGTAGACGTAATACACCGGCGTGATATAGAGCGTAACCATCTGCGAGACGATCAATCCGCCTACCACAGCCAGTCCCAATCCGCGTCGCGCACCGGAGCCCGCGCCGAATCCGATCGCAATCGGCAAAGTTCCCATTAATGCGGCCATGGTAGTCATCATGATCGGGCGGAAGCGCACAAGCGCACCCTGATAGATGGATTCCTCCGAGCTTTCCCCCCGGGTCCGCTCGTTCTCGAGGGCAAAGTCGATCATCATGATGGCGTTTTTCTTTACGATGCCGATCAGCATGATGATGCCGACGAAAGAGTAAAGATCCAGCTCCTGGCGGAAGATGATCAGCGTCAAGAGCGCGCCTACAGCGGCGGAGGGCAGGCCGGAGAGAATCGTAACGGGATGGATGAAGCTCTCATACAAGATTCCCAGCACAATGTAGATCACCACGACGGCAGCGACCAATAAGAGTCCCAGGCCTGCAAACGATTGCTCGAAAGCCTGTGCTGTGCCCTGAAAACTGCGTTGCACACTGGCCGGTAGGATCTTGTCGGCTGCGTGTTGCACTGCATTCGTGGCGTCGCCCAATGCCACGCCCTGCTTCAAATTGAAGCTGATGGTGACGGCGGGCAGCTGTCCCAAATGGTTGACCGTAAGCGGTCCAAGGCTTGGAACCACCGAAGCCATGGTGTTGAGGGGGATCAGTTTACCGTTGGCCGTCCGCACATAAATCATCGATAAGGAAGCCGGGTTGTTGCGGTAGGGTTCGGCCAACTCCAGAATGACATAATACTCGTTGCTCGGAGTATAGATGGTGCTGATTTGACGCTGTCCGAAAGACGAATAGAGGGCATCGGACACGTCCTGGGCGGTGAGTCCCAGAGAATAGGCTTTGCTGCGGTCCACACGAAGCGTCAGTTGCGGGTTGTGCACTTGCAGATCGCTGTTCACATCGCGCAGCAGAGGTATCTGCCGCAACGCCGCTTCCAGCTTGGGTGCGGCGGTATACAGTTCATTCGTATCGGCGCTCTGCAACGTGTATTGGTATTGGGCGTTGGTTAAATGTCCGCCGACGTTGATCGTAGGCGGCACCTGCAAGAACACCATCACGCCCTGTACTTCGGCCAGCTTGGGCCTTAACTCTTCGATGATCTGATCTGCGCTGATCTTGTGCGGCCGGTCCTTGACGTCTTTCAAATGAAAAAACATCCGGCCCTGGTTAACTGGATTGCCGTAAGAGGCGGTTGCATAAAGCACACTGGGATCGCTCTCCACAATGCCCACAAGCTTCTGCAGCTTCTGACCCATCTCTTCAAAGCTTATGCCTTCAGGCCCCTGCACAAAACCGAACAGCAAGCCCGCGTCTTCATTGGGAATGAAGCCGGTCTTGGAGGCTTGGAACAGAAAAACCGTGAGTACTACCACGCCGAAGCTCACCAAGAGCGTCGCAAATTTCCAGCGAAGGACACCCTTCAACGTCCTCCCGTAGAAATGCAGCATCCCGGTAAATACAGCCTCCGAAGATCTATAGATCCGGCCATGTTTGGTCTCCGAAGGAGAGCGGAGAAACCGGCTGGAGAGCATGGGCGTCAACGTCAGTGATACGAAACCGGAAACCAGAATAGCCGCGGTGATCACCACCGCGAACTCGTGCAGCAACCGTCCGATGATTCCGCCCATGAACAGCACGGGAATGAAGACCGCGGCGAGCGAGAGCGTCATGGAAACGATGGTGAAGCCGATTTCGGTGGCGCCATCGAACGCCGCTTGCATGGGCGACTTGCCCATCTCCATGTGGCGCACGATATTTTCAAGCATCACGATTGCGTCATCGACGACGAAACCGACGGAGAGAGTCAGTGCCATCAGAGACAGGTTGTCCACCGTATAGCCGAGGGCATACATCACCACGAACGTGCCGATAATCGACATCGGGAGCGCGATGCTGGGAATGATGGTGGCGGATACGTTTCTTAAAAACAGGAATATGACCAGCACCACCAGGACAACTGCGAGCAACAACGTGAACTTCACGTCGTTCACGCTTCCCCGGATAGAAACCGATCTGTCGTAGAGCGTTGTGACCGAGATGGCACTGGGAATCTGCGCTTGCAACCGAGGCATCATGCGGTTGATTTCATTCACGATCTCTACGGTGTTCGTGCCCGGCTGTTTCTGGATGGCAAGAATGACCGAGCGCTCACCGTTGAACCAGCTCTTGGAGTACTCATCCTGGACTCCATCCCGTACGTTGGCGATGTCGCTTAGATGGACGGGGCCACCGTTGCGGTACGTTACGATCAAGGGGCGAAATTCTGCGGCGTTCTGCAGTTGTCCGTTGGATTGGAGAGTATAAGTGCCGCTCGGTGCATAAATACTGCCGACCGGCAAGTTCGTGTTACCGCTCTGGACTGCCTGCGAAACATCATTGATTCCGATCTGCAGCGCGGCGAGCCTGTTTGGATCGACGTCGACACGAACCGCGTACTTGGCCGCGCCAAAGACCTGGACTTGAGCCACTCCCTCGACCATGGACAGCTGCTGCGCAAGCGTGGTCTCGGCGGCTTCATCCACCGCGTACACCGGCATCGTCGGAGAGCTCAGTGTCAAATAAAGGATGGGAGATTCTGCGGGATTGACCTTGCGGAAGGTGGGCGGCGTTGGCAGATTGGGAGGCAATTGGCCTGCGGCGGCCGCGATTGCCGATTGCACATCGACGGCTGCGCCATCCAGATTGCGGGAAAGATCGAACTGGATGGTAATGCTGGTGGACCCCAACTGGCTGGTGGAGGTCATCTGGCTGATGCCGGCGATCGTTGTGAATTGCTTTTCCAGCGGCGTCGCCACGGAAGATGCCATCGTCTCCGGGCTTGCACCCGGAAGGGAAGCGCTCACCTGAATCGTGGGATAGTCCACGTTCGGCAGGTCGCTGACGGGGAGGGCACGGTAGGCGAAGATCCCAAAAACGAGGATCGCGGCCATCACTAACGTGGTCATGATGGCCCTGCGTATAAACAGACCCGTCATTCTTGAGCCCCGGAAACGTTCGCCGCCTGAGTGGCGGGCGCGGGCATTTCCCGGCCTTGCGGCAGCGGGTTGGTGCGAACCACGTTGACTTTTTTGTTGGGCACCACTCTGATCTGCCCATCCACAATCACGCGCTCACCAGGGGTCACGCCACTGGCGATCACAGCCAACTGCCCGTAACTGCGCGAAGTATTTACTGGGCGCGCTATTGCTGTTTCATCCGGCTGCACCACGTATACGTACTTGCCGTCCTGTCCGCTTTGTACCGCCGCAGATGGCACCACAACGGCGTGGAGATCCACCCCAAGGATCAGTCGCACGTTGAGATACTCGCCTGGCCAGAGACGCTTCTGCAGGTTCGGAAACGTCGCCATCAATTTAATGGTACCGGTGGTGGTATCCACGGTGTTGTCGATGAATGTCAGCGTGCCTGTTTCTGGATTCTGTTCGTTGGGAGGGAAGGCTTCCACCTTGAGCTGACCAGCGGCTTTGGCGCGCACCGACCGAAGATTGCTCTCGGGAATGTTGAAGGTGACGTAGATCGGTGTGATTTGATTCAGAGTGGTGAGAGCGGTGGTATCGTTTGCTTTGACCAGATTGCCAAGATTCACGAGGATGGCTCCGGTTCTGGAGCTGATAGGAGCCTGGATTTCGGTGTATCCCAGGTTGACGCGAGCAGTTTCGACCGCGGCTTTGTCCGCCTGAACAGTCGCGGTATTGGATTTGGCCTGAGCCTCGATGGTCTGGGCGTCCTGAACGGCCATCACCCCGCCTTTCAGCAGCTCAGCCGCGCGTGCTGCCTGGGCTCGGCTGTTGTTGGCTGTGGCTTCGTCCTGCCCAAGCTTTCCCAGAGCCTCATTAAGAGCTGCCTGGAATGGCTTTTTGTCCAGTCCGAATAACATTTCTCCGGCGCGCACATCTTGTCCCTGACGAAACAGCACCTTGTCGATCTGTCCGTCTACCATGGATTTCACCTGGACGGTGCGATAAGCCTGAGCATTGCCGATGGCACTGATCTCCAATGGGACTGCTTGGGTCCCTGCCACCGAGACTGTCACAGGCGGGGGAACGTTCGTTACAGGGCTATTCTGCTTACCGGATCCGCACCCCATCAAGAGCAGCAGGGCGGTAAGCGAAAAAGCTCCCACGGTCCTTTGCAACGCTTTAAGAGTTCCTGAAATGCTTCTGCCTCCTAACTCTAGAGTACCTCAAGCTGCTCCGTCTTTTTCCCCGGAAACATGCTTGGGTTTTCGGTTTTTGATGTTTGTTGCTTTTTGTACGCAACCGCCGGCTCGCGGAGAGCCTGTGGACTAAGACCTCAGCAAACTGTCTGCTCAGATAGCAAGAATCAACGTGGCGACGGTGTTCGCCCGCGAGAACTTCCTGAATAAGATTGTGATCGGCGATCATGCCAAGGAGCGCCCCACGTTGGTGAGGACCACTGTCTCCTTTAGAATCCGCCTTTAGACAGTGAGAAATCTCCGGCCTCTCTGCCGACCGCCCCGGCTTCGCGTGAAAACCACCGTCCAGTACGAGTCCTCCTTATTAGAGAAGTTGCTGAAGATTAGAGCTTCATTTATTCCCGCTGTTTCTTCCGATGGAAGGTGAGAACGCCTGCCAAGGGTGCGGTTAAGAAGTGTAAGGGCCGCTTTCTGTGGGTTGTTGATTTGCTGGCTGGCCCGGCAGCAATCGCATCCTCCGAATCGGTTCGCCGACCAGGCCTAGGATAATTACCGCAAGAGCAATTGCCCAGGCATCGCTGGCCCGCTGCATGGATCCTTCAGCCACCATGATCGCGGTCGCATAAGCTGCTGGCTGCCCGGCCTTTGCCAGCAACGTACAAAGGGCTGTAAGTGCGACCGCGATCGTACATGCCTCGACCCGTGCTGCCGTGAAATGGCCGATTGTCGGTTTCGGAACGTTCCATGCGTTCAGCAGTGCCAGCGCAGCAAAACCGGATGCCATTCCGATCCAGTGACCCACGATCACGTTATAGAGCTTCGCGCTCGGAGACTCGGGTTTCTCGATTTGTTCATATGCAGTTGGTCCCAAGCTCGCGAAGAGCAAAGGACGCTGCAACGCTAAGGTGATGCCACCCATCAGCAGGATCAGACCGCCCTCCAAAAGCGGCACCCAGTTTTGGTCCCACCTGCGCCAGCGCCATTCCCGGTTGACGTGGGGTCTTTCGATTGTCACCATAGTCCCCTCCAGAGCCGATTTCCATCATAGTGCCCGACACCGACCGGATCGTGAAAATGAAAACGAAAACGAATATGGATTAAGATACGTTCCGGGCTGATTGCTTCGACAGCGTCGCCCGGATACCCCGTTTTGTGCCCGGTCGGTTACTTCAGGCCATTTGATCGCATCATATCCCTGACGTTCGGGGAGCGGCCACAGCGATTCGGAAACGTGCGGGTCTGTTTTCAATGCAGTGCACGGCTGGTCATCGCCACCTTCGAGCCTTGCCGAGGACGGCAAACCATACGCGTAACACTGTCAGGAAGGCGATCTGCTGGACTTCCTGAAGCAAGGCCACAAGAGTTCGCGGGCGGGTTGAACCCTCAATCGCGTGGCCGTCAAGACGCACCAAAATTGAATCAGAACATCGAGATCAACAAGGTGGTGGTCGACAATGTCGTAGCCAAGCCGGGGGGTGAACCTTCAGCCCGGGAAACCCGCCTCCAGGAGACAAGGAATATGGGACAGGCCGATAAGAAGCGATTGTGCCCGGTGCAGTTGCTGCGAGAGATGACGGAACGTCGGCTCAAAGCTCTAGCCGGCTGTGTCATCCTCCAGATTCTCTGTGCCTTTCCTTTACTTGCCGAGCCCGCGCCAGTAGCAATCGCCTCGCGATTTGCCGCAGCCGAGGGCGTCAAGATGCACTACCTCGCGGCCGGGAACGGTCCCGCGACAGTGATCCTGTTACACGGCTACGCCGAGACGTCACGCATGTGGCGGCCCCTCATCCCGCTCCTTGCCGCAAAGTTTACGGTGATTGCCCCGGATCTGCCGGGGATCGGGGATTCGGAAATCCCGCCGAACGGCCTGGACATGAAGACCGCCGCCATCCGCATTCATGCTCTGGCCAAGTCGCTCGGGGTTCGGAAGGCCCGGGTGGTTGGGCACGACATCGGGTTGATGGTCGCCTATGCTTACGCAGCGCAGTTTCCCGCTGAGACGGAAAAGCTCGTGCTGATGGACGCCTTCCTTCCCGGAGTCGCGGGATGGGAGGCGGTGTACAACAACCCGGCGATCTGGCATTTCCGGTTCAACGGTCCCACACCTGAAGCGCTGGTACGCGGACGGGAGCGCACGTACTTCGAGCGCTTCTGGAACGATTTTGCTGCCGACAAGACCCATTCGATTCCCGAGGCGGACCGCATAGCTTACACCTTGGCGTATTCCCGCCCGGGACGCATGCGTGCCGGCTGGGCATATTTTGTTTCATTCCAGCAGGCAGCCAAGGACTTCGCGCAACTCTCTCAAACCAAACTGGACATGCCGGTGTTGTCGATCGGCGGAGACAGAGCCAACGGTGAAGTCCTCGGGCAGCAGGTAAGGATTGTAGCCAGCAATGTCCAATTCGTTGTCCTCAAAGACACGGGGCATTGGGTGCTCGAAGAAAATTTCCAAGGGACAAGTGACGCATTGCTGAGATTTCTCTGACGGTCGGGAGAAACTATGAGAGCTCTCTACATCAGGCAGCATGGGCCGCTCGCTGATCTGAAGATCGCCGACGTACCTGTTCCTGCGCTCAACAGGAAAGACGAAGTGCTGGTTGCGGTGGAAGCCGCGGGAATCAATCCGAGTGATGTTGTTAGCGTGGAAGGCAAGTTCCCGAATGCGTTGCTGCCCCGCATTGTAGGCCGGGACTTCGCGGGCACAGTCGTCGAGGGCCCAGCGGAGGTCGTTGGAACCCGAGTGTGGGGAAGCGGCGGCGACCTCGGCATCACCCGCGATGGGACGCACGCGGAATATATCGCCCTTCCCCGACATGCTGCGGCGCGGCGCCCCGAGAACCTCAAGGTCGAGGAGGCGGCTGCGGTCGGAGTTCCTTTCATCACCGCATTCTCGGCGATTGTCACACTCGGCGAGATCAAAGAAGGCCAATGGGTCATAGTCTCCGGAGCGGCAGGCGCGGTCGGCGGCGCGGCGATCAAGATTGCCCACGCCAAAGGCGCGCGCGTTGTGGCATTGGTCAGAGACGCCCGTGAACGGGAAAGGATCAGATCCGCCAGAGTAGAAGGGATAGCGCAATCGGATCAGGGCGACCTAGCAGCGGTGGTTGGCGATTTGACCAAGGGCAGAGGCGTCGATCTGGCTCTGAATGGCGTCGGCAGCAGCGTCTTTGGCGCGATGATTGGCGCGCTCGCTCGCGGAGGACGACAGGTAGTGTACTCCACCATCGGCGGGGGGGAGGGTACAGTCGACCTCTTTGCTTTCTACCGCAATCAATTTACCCTGTTCGGCCTCAACACCCAGCCTCTCGATGCAACCGAATGCGCCGGAATCCTCAATGAACTGACCCCGCTATTTGAATCCGACGCGCTGAAACCGTCGGCCATCGCGGAGCAATATGCGTTTGCCGATGCGGGGAAGGCTTATGAGCGGGTGGCCTCGAGAAAGTCCGGCAAGGTGGTATTGGTGATTTCCTCGGGCAAGGAAAGCACTGGAGGAATGGCAACAGCGACAAGAAGCGAGAAAGAGTAAGAGTTACGGGGTCGGCACCGCATAGAAGCCGTTAACCCGCGGACCTAAGAGAGTTCTGAATCATCGACATAACGCGAACCATCGCGACTGAATAAGGAGAAGCCAATGGCAAAGAAACACACCGATAGCAACGCTACCGGACGCATCAGCGCCCAACCGCGCCTTCATCAACGCGCTCGCGAATTACAGGCCTACGGAACGGTGAGCCACATGTTGCCGCTCGAGCTCGAAGAGCCCGTTCGCCTCGAGATTACCGAACAATTGAACCAGATGCTGGCCGATACCATGACTCTTCGCGACTTATATAAGAAGTGCCACTGGCAGGTCGCCGGCGCGACCTTCTATCAACTGCATCTGCTCTACGACAAGCACTATGACGAGCAGGTCGAACTGGTGGACGCGATTGCCGAACGCATCCAATTGCTAGGCGGCGTCAGCCTGGCCATGGCCGCCGACGTCGCCGAGACTACCCAGATCGAGCGCCCGCCGCGCGGTCGAGAGGAAGTGCCGGTGCAACTCTCCCGTCTGCTCGACGCGCACCAGATCATCATCCGGGATGCTCGAACGCTGGCGCGGCGCGCCTCGACTCTGGGCGACGATGGCACCAACGACCTGGTGGTCAGCGAGGTCTTACGCACCAACGAGCTTCAAGTCTGGTTCCTGAGCGAGCATCTGGTCAACGTCCCGCTGGTCCACGCCCAAGAGCCAGCGGCGAGCGGAGCCGCCTAACCGCAAGGCCATACCACGTAGCGTAGGAAAGCGATTCTTCTCCACGTCCCCGAGTCAAGGGAACGTGCAGTATTCAATAGCGGGGAAGGTGCTGAACAGATTGGGAGAGCGCGGAGAAATCGAGGCAGCTAGCCAGATTCTTACCACCCGTCCTCACCTTGCGTAAGGACGGGTACTCCTCTTGGTGGCAACGGCTAGTCGCGATCAGAGCGGGAGTCGCGATCTCTGCGACTTTTCTTCTTCGCGCGTTTGCGAGCCAACGCCTGCTTGACCCGGCGCTTTTCGCCAGGCTTGAGGTAGTACGAGTGACGCTTGACCTCTTTGATGATGTCTTCGGCCTGCACCTTGCGTTTGAAACGGCGTAGCGCGTTTTCCAGCGGCTCGCCTTCTTGTAGTCGAACTTCCGCCAAAATAACCTCCCTGGGCGCCCCCGAGGCGCTCTTACAGATTACATGAGCTTGGGCGGTTATGCAGCAGAACCTTGAATTTCGCTACTGAGTCAGCCCGAAACTACGAATCTGAATTTCCGAAGCTCGTGGATCGGATGGGCGCCCGGGTTAAGTAAGAAAAACTAAGGATCCCACAGGAGGCAACGCGGGGACGCGCTCACCCGAGGTGTCCCATCTTTCCGGCGTTATAGTCTTTGACCGCCTGCAGGATCTCTTCGCGCGAGTTCATTACGAAAGGCCCATAGCTGGCGACCGGTTCATGGATGGGCTCGCCGCTGAGGACGAGGAGGGTCGAATCCTGCCGGGCATGCAAGCACACGGCCTCGCCTTCAACCCCGAGGACAACCAACTTGGCCTCGCCTTGCACATCTTCTGTGGTGTTCACTTGAACCGCGCCGCGCAGTAGGACCAGCCCGGCTTGATGGCCGTTCGGCAGAGCGATTTCCGAGACGCTGCCGGCTTTCAGTCGGACATCGAATACGTTGACTGGCGTAAAGGTCTTCGCAGGGCCCGTGGCTCCGTTTAGTTCACCGGCGATGACACGGGCGGTCGCGCCTTCGGCCAGTTGCACCACGGGAATATGCTTACTCACTAAGGTCTGATACCGGGGCTGCGACATCTTATACGCCTTGGGCAGGTTCACCCAGAGCTGGACCATCTCGAATACGCCGCCTAGCCTGGCAAACTCGCGCTCGTGCATCTCTTCGTGCACCACGCCGGAAGCTGCGGTCATCCACTGCACGTCGCCGGCATGGATGGTGCCGGAATGCCCTGCCGAATCGCGGTGTTCGACCGCGCCTTGGTAGGCGATGGTCACGGTCTCAAAGCCGCGATGCGGATGTTCGCCCACGCCGCGAGGCTTCTCGCCAGACTGCACCGGAGTTGGTCCCGCGTAGTCCAACATCAGGAATGGATTGATCTCGTCCTCGACTCCATTGGATGGGAACATGTTGCGAACGTGAAAGCCATCGCCCACCCAGTGCCGGGAACCCGGCTCGTACACACCCAGAACCTTCTTCAACTCCGTCATCTTTTCTCCCTGCCGGGGTACGACGCCCGGCACTCAAAAAGTATTTTGATATAAAGATGCTTTTGCGGGCAAAAAGATTCAACCGGGCTGCAGCCGGCTACTTGGCCGCGAGGAAGCGCGCGATGTTTTCGTTCAGGAACTTAGCATCGGCCGGGTTGCTGGCCGCGCCCGCGGTATGTCCCCACAGCGAGGGGATCGGCATCAGGGTGACTCCTGGAATGAAGGCCGCCTCATAACGCGCGTCGCCGATCGGGAAATAGAGGTCGGTTTCCGACGGCATATAGAGGATAGGTACTTTGATCGAGCGCAGCGCTTTTTCTACGTCTCCATGGAACCCCGGGGTGGCGCCTACGTCGTGGTGTTCCCAGGTGCGCATTTGGAGGATCAAGTTGTTAGCGTCAGCGCCGGGGATGAAATTGGTGCGGAAGTTGTTTAGCACCTGTTCGAAAGTCGTGTTGGGTGGCGACGATTGCTTCCACAATTCCCGCCGCCACCATTCTTGCGAAAACAGCCAGCCTGTCCAAACCACGGCAAAGGCCTCGAGGCCCTTGGTTGGCGGTGTGGCGTAGTCTCCGTTCTGGAAAGTAGGATCGGCGGTAAGAGCAGCGATCTGTCCCTCCAGTCGCACCACGCCGTGCGGATAGGTCTTGGCGGTACCGGAGGTAGCGACAATGCGATCGGCGAAGGTGGGATAACTCACGGCCCACTGGAACGCCTGCTCGGCGCCCATAGAAAAACCGACGATGGCGCGAACATGGGTGATCTTGAGTTCTTTTGTTAATAGTTGGTGCACCGCTTCCACGTTGTCGCGGATGGTCATTACCGGGAAGCGCGGGCCGTGGAATGGCTCCGGCGTGTTGCTCGGAGAGGATGAGTGCCCGTTGCCAAACAGCTCCGTGGCGACAAGAAAACACTTATTCGGATCCAAAGCGCGATCCGGACCAATGAGCCATTCATATCCGTGGAAATCCGCCATGTAATGCGAGGGCAGGAGCACCACGTTGTCTTTGGCTTCGTTCAGATGACCGTAGGTCCCGTATTCGATCTTCACCTCGGGTAGAACGGCGCCGCTTTCCGTGTGGAAGTTGTCGATCACGAACTCATGGCGTTCGCCTTGATCAGCGGCGCTGTCCGGTGCCCGTTGGTTTTGGGCCGCATCCTGAGCGATCAATAGCTGAGAAACCAAGATCAGAAACGCAATCAGGCTCTTCATCACAAGTGCTTCCCCTTTCGGAGCCGACCTGACCTGAATCGACTCCTTAGCCACTCGGACGGCAGTATAGCTGTTCACGGGCGCAGACGCGCGTGCCCTCGGGGGAGGGCCGGCCGAGTCAGGGGTCCGAGCGTGGCCTCTTTTTGGGTGGGTGTGACCGCAAATTTTCACAAAACATTAACCACTCTTGCTGTCTGATCTCGCTAAGATTTCTCGTTCTCAACACTCGCAGCCCCAACGAGGTAAGACAGATGACCATTCGTGTGTCCATCGAGCGTTTCTTTCTACTTTCTGTTGTTCTTGTGCTTTTTTCAATTCCGATGCCTGCGCAGCAGACCTTGGGCTCGATTACCGGCACGGTGTCGGACCCCACCGCCGCCGTTGTCCAGAAAGCGGAGATCGCGCTTGTCAACCACGATACCGGACTCGAGAAGTCCACTACCACCGGCAATGACGGATCCTTCCTTTTCGCCGATCTGCCGATCGGCACCTACACGCTCACCTTCACGCACGCAGGATTCAGAAAAGAGGTTCACGATCAGGTCCTGGTCCAGGCGAATCGCACGACCAGCGTGTTGGTGCGGTTACAGCCGGGCGGCGGCGACACCACCATAGAAGTAACAGGGACTCCCCTGCTGAATCGGGTGGACACCACCAACGGCTATGTCCTCAACAGCCAGCAGATTGAGGAAACGCCTCTCGGTACGGGCAGTTTTACGCAATTGGCGGTCTTGAGTCCAGGTGTAAGCGCGGATTTTTTGGGCGGGACCGGCACCAACGCCGGGCTGGGTAACCAAGCGATCTGGGCCAATGGCCAGCGGGATACCAGCAATACCTTCACCATCAACTCGGTGGACGTTAGCAACATCTTCAACGGAAAATCGGGAAGCCAGCTTCCCGGCAATCGCAACGTGCTGAACACGGGAGAGAACTTTCTCAATAACGGAGCAACCATCCAAACCAATACATCCGTTTATGACGCCATCGGGCAAGGGCTTCCTTCGCCGCCTCCGGAAACCATCCAGGAGCTGCGGGTGAATACATCCATGTACGATGCGACGCAGGGAGAGACGTCCGGCGCCCACATCAATGTCCAGACAAGGTCCGGCACGAACGCCATGCATGGCCAACTCTACGGTTACCGCGATTTTGGCGGGTTGGACGCGAACAATTTCTTCAATAACAACGCCGAAAACGGGACCATCACCAACCCCGTCACCGGCGCCCCGGCCCCCATCGCTCAGCCGCCGTTGCATCGCGGCATCGTCGGCGCGACCCTGGGCGGCCCGATCGTAAAGGATAAATTGTTCTACTTTGGCTCTTATCAATACACCACGGTAACCGATACCCTGGGCGGCCTTGGTGCGCAGGGCGTTTCCGTACCTACCGAGCTGGGGGCTGATCGCAGCACCGCGGGACTAAGCGCGGTAGCCACAGCCCTCAACGGCGGCACTCCTGTAACGCTAAACCCAGTCGCGGTGACGCTTTTGCAGTTTAAGCTGCCAAATGGCCAATTCCTGATCCCCTCGGCGCAAAACTCTGGCACCGCGGACGGTACCGATACCTCAATACTTTCGCCCGCGTCCACTTTCATCGCCCACCAGGCCAATGGCAATCTTGACTACATCCTGAACCAAAAGGATCAGATCTTTCTTAAAGCGTATTTCCAGGTTGATCCCACGAATACCCCCTTCACGCGCAATGACAACCTACTGGGATTCCCCCAGCAGTTGCTATCCCAAGCACAGACGGCCTCTATACAGAACGTGATCTCTTTATCGCCATCCCTAACTTGGGACCAGAAGATTGGTTTTGTGCGCGAAAAGGTGTTCTCCACCGCTGGCCAGCCACTCACGGCCGGCACCGCGGGCATCAATGTTTTCGGCAGCCAGCAATTTCCCGGCATCACGATTCGCAGCATCAATGATCCCAATGCCGCCAATACGCTGGGGGGACTCCAATTCGGCCCCAATTCCAACTTTGCCAATACCGGAGTCGCGCAGAACGAGATTGAACTGGGCAGCAATCTCACTTGGGCCAAGGGACGGCATACCTTGCAGTTTGGAGGAAACTTCGATCACTCTCAACTGAACATCATCAATCTGGCGAACCAAGTGGGCTTCGTGGGGTTCAACAATTTTCTGGATTTCCTGACGGGTAATGTTGCCACCACGGGCAGAGAAACCTCACAACTTTTCACTGGAAGCACCAGCCGCTACTACCGCGCCAGTCAGGTAGGCCTTTATGCCAGCGACAAGATTCGTCTCACCAAAACCCTCAATTTCACTGCTGGCCTGCGCTATGACTGGGAAGGTCCATTATCGGAAGTGAACGGAAATCTGATCAACTTCGATCCTACAAAGTACCAATTCAATTCCTCGACCGACACCATCGTGAACGATGGGCTGGTGGTGGCCGGCAACAACAAGCAGTTTGCTACGCCCGGTGAAAGCAATTCCACCCTCACGGGGCGCCAGTGGGGAATCTCCCCGAGGCTCGGGTTGGCCTGGAGCCCCACATTCGTCAGGAATGTGGTGGTGCGCGCGGGTTGGGGCATGTATTACGACCGGGGTGAATTCTTTACCGAGTTCTCTCCCACGGCCGGAGGAGGCATCAATGGGCCTTTCGGCGCCACCTTGCAGCCGCCCTCCGTGGTTGAGACTGCTGCGCCGGTCGGCACCACCTTCCAAAACCCATTCGGTACCACAGCTCCGCCAGCCGGCCAAACCCTGCAGGCTTTTGCCAGTTCGCTGAACAACCTGGCCGCCCTCGGCAGCTGTACTTCGTCCAGTCCAGGCTTTCCCTTCTGTGCCCCTCAACCTTTCGAATTCGGTGGCTATGACCCGCGCAACAAGCTGCCCTATTCGGAGAATTGGAACCTGGACATCCAGTGGCAACCCGTGAACGACTGGGTCATCACCGCGGCCTACATCGGAAACCATGGCGTACATGAGATAGAGCCGATCCCCTTCAATCAGCCAGGAATTGCCACCCCGCAAAATCCGATCAACGGCCAAACCTCATCTTATGGCTACAACGTCGTACCGGCGGAGAACATCGCCACTTTTGACGGCGGAAACACCGACTTGCGGGTGCCCTTCGTTGGTTTTTCCCCCAACTCGGTTCTCTACCAAGCCAATGGCATCTCCAACTATCAGGCTGGGCAACTGCAAGTGACCAAGCGCTTCAGCCACGGCTTCATGCTGAACACCTCGTACACCTATTCGCATGCACTGGACGAGGGTAGCGCGCTCGGGCTCTTCTTCAATGGCAACAATGCGCTCGACCTGCGCCAAAATTATGCCAGCTCTGACTTCGACCGCACTCACGTGCTCACCTTCAACTATATCTATCAGATTCCAACGATCGCCAGCTTCCATGGCCTGGCCAACAAGTTCCTGAATGGATGGGGCATTGCCGGGCTGATTACGTTCCAGAGCGGACAGCCGTATAGTGTGATCGATTTCAGCGGATCGGAAGGCAGCATTTTCTATGGGAGCAACGACTTTATTACCAACCCCATCGTTCCCCTGGCGCCGGGCTTTACGCCACAGACGGCAGGCAACGGCCAGGGCGGATTGAACCCCAACGCATTCGCGCCGCAGTTTCTCCAGCCAGGCCAGGACGGAGTGCCCGCGGGCGACACGCTCGAATCCGCATTCAGCAACAACGGGCGGAACCTCTTCCGGGGCCCATTCCAGAAACGTGGAGACATTTCCATCTACAAAGATACCGCGATCACCGAGCGCTTACACGTTAAGTACGCATTGAATGTCTTCAACGTTACCAACACGCCAAGTTTCGACACGGCCAATAACAACGTGTCATTCAACAACGGCTTTAACGATCCACCCACATTTTTCCCCAATGGCGGCGCGGCGGCGGCAGGAAGTGGGTTCGGCCTGATTCAGAACATTATCGGCAGCCCACGCATCGTGCAGATGTCGCTGCACTTTACGTTCTAGTGGCAAGTGGAGGATGGCAGCGTGGCAGGAGGCTATTTGGCGATGGCGGGCTGCTGTCTCGCCAGGAAACGTCCCACAGCCTGGGCGCAATATTCGATCAAAGCGCGATCGTCGTCGCCGAACGCGGAAAGGAAGTGGCTATCGATATCCAGTTCACCCACGACTTTGCCGTGGACGAACACCGGCACCACGATTTCAGATTTCGTTTCCTTTGAGCAGGCCAGATAACGCGCGTCCCGGCTCACGTCGTCGACCACGACTGTCGATCCCTTGGAGGCGGCGGCGCCGCAGATGCCCTGGTTCAGCGCGATGCGGGTGTGCGGAGTCATAGCGCCCACGAACGGTCCCAGCTCGAGCACGTTCGGATCTTCGGCCGAAATCATGTAAAAGCCCACCCAGTTGTACTTCAGCATGCGCTGGTTGAGTTTCTTGGTAATTGCATTCATCAGCTCGTTGGCGGAAGAGGACGTCCTCGCCAACTCGTCAATCTCGTGCTTCACCCGATCAAGTTGCATGGTGGGCTCCCAGCAAGATCATTACGGCCAAGATAAGAAAACCCAAATTACCGAAGTAACAGGCCAAGATGGCCAGTTGCTCGCAACGCCAGCTGTCTGATTCAGGACGACTTGGCCATCGCGTTCAGCGACTGTTCCACATCCGCTTTCAGGTCATCGATGGACTCCAGCCCTGTGTATAGCCGCACCAGCCGATGTCCGTAGGCCGGGCGCCTGGGTGATTGGATGTCAAACGCCAGAGCCAGGCTGGTGACTCCACCCCAACTATAGCCGATCTTGAACAGCTCCAGGCCGTCCACAAATCGATGGACCTGCTGCTTCGTGAAGCGCGGTTGAAAAACGATCGAGAACAGCCCGCTCGAGCCGGTAAAGTCACGCTTCCAGAATTCGTGTCCGGGACAAGAAGGCAGCGCCGGATGCAGCACTCGTTCGATCTCCGGACGGTCGCTGAGGAATTCGGCCAGACTGCGGGCGGACTGTTCGACCGCCTTCAGGCGTACAGCCATCGTCTTCATGCCCCGCAGCGCCAGGCTGGCATCATCGGGCGAGGCCGCAAACCCGAGAACCTGATGAGCCTCACCCAGGCGTTCGAAGATCGCCGGATCGCGAACCGTCACCGAGCCGAGGAGAAGATCGCTATGGCCTCCAACATACTTGGTGAGAGCCTGCACGGTTACGTCGACGCCCAACCCGAAGGCGTCCAGATAAACTCCCGCGGCCCACGTGTTATCGAGCACCACCAGTGCGCCGCGAGCGTGGGCGGCCGCCGCGATCGCTGGCACATCCTGAACTTCCATGGTGATCGAGCCCGGGCTCTCACACCAGACCAGGCGAGTGTTCCTACGCAAGGCCGAGGTAATCCCGGCCCCAGCCTCCGGCGGATAATAACTGACTTCCACACTGAACCGCCGCAGCAGATCGTTGGCGCACTTGCGGTTGGGGCCGTAGATATTTTCCGGCAGCAGGACGTGATCGCCGCTCTTGAGTAGTGCCATATGAATGAAGGAAATGGCCGCCTGCCCGCCGGGGGTAATGATGGTCCGAAAGCCCTTCTCGAGTTCGCACACTCGCGCCGCGAGTTCGAGAACAGTTGGCGTTCCATATAGACCGTAGGTGTACCCGACCTCGTGTTGGTTCCAATGGTCGGTGGCCGCAGCCGCATTGGGAAAAAGAACCGTGGAAGCGCGCCAGGTCGGAGTATTCAGCGACTGAAAGCCCTGGGGTACCGTGCTGTCCGAATGAATTAGTCTGGTCTTCCAGTCCTTCTTGCTTTTGCCCATGACGAGAATTGTAAACACATCCTCGGATCAGGTCATGGGATGGGCCGAAGCTTGTGGCCACGCTCAGCTGACCGGATCGGTGACTGGAGTGGAAACTTCCGTCTCAATCGACGAAGCCTTCGCCGGCCAGGTCCCGGCCGTCGAGGACAGCAAGTAGATCGTACCGACGATCGCGAAGGCCTCTGCCAGGCCGCGGCGGTGAGCCACGCTCCCGACAACCAGAGAGAGCACTAGTTGCAACAAGGTTCCGGCAAAGAAGAATGTGTTCTGGATGCGTCCCATGAAGTGCTTGGGAACCTGTTCCATGATGGTGCTGGTGAGTGCCACCCCGCCCAGCGCACGGCAGCAGCCCATCAGGCAATAGGTCAATACCGCCGCCACCAAGGCTGCGCTCGCGAGCAGCCCTGCCGTCACGTGCACCTGCCCGTGCACGCGGCTGCCGATAAAGGGAAGCGCGATCAATGCCATTCCCATCAGAGCCATCGACACACCGATCGCGCGCCGGTGTCCGTGGCCGCGAATCAGCCGCGGCGTGTAGAACGCGCTGACGCACGCGCCCACCGCCCACCCCATATTCAGCCACCCGTAGCCTACGGCTCCAGCCTTGAGGATGCGATCGCTGAGCGGCGCGGTAATGATGCCCTGAGAAAGCATGCCACCGAGAAACAACGACCAACTGGTGCCCAGCAGCAGCAGCCCCGGCCGGTGGCGGATATAGGAGATGCCTTCGTGGAGCTCGTGCAAAAAGCGCGCAACTTCGCTCTCATGCTTGATCGTAGGAGCCTGAGCCACCGTGTGCCGCCCTCTGCGAACAAACAGGTAGCATAGGAACGACAGCGCGTAGCTGGTCGCGTCGATGAACAGGACCCCGGCGAGCCCGATGTGGTTGTACACGAAGCCGACGAAGGCGCCCGCGATCAGCCACCCGCCCTGAAAACCCGCTAACAGAAAGCTGTTGGCCTGCGCGAATTCTGACTGGGGCGTGAGCTCCTGAATCAACGCGTTGATGGTGGGCCAGAACATCCAGAATCCGGCGGCCACCATGATGCTGAGCAGGTACACTTCCCAAACCTTGGCCATGCCGCGCCAGGCCAGAATGGCTACTACCAGGATGGCCAGTCCGCGCAGTGCGTCCAGGGTCATGACCAGGCGGCGGCGATCTTCGCGATCAATGACCACGCCGGTGAAGGGAAGCATGAACAGCGCAGGAATGGTCTGCAGCATGAGCAGTGTGCCCAGCGCCATCTCAGAATGCGTTGCCTGCAGCACGTACCAAGTCACGCCGGCCGAGTTCATCCCGCTGCCGATCATGGAGATGACGTTGGCCAGAAAGATCAGCCGAAGGCCGCGGTGCTCGAGAATGTTACGCATCGTGGTTCAAAGCAGCCCAGTTTAGGTAGCCCAACTCAGGTAATCCCACTGACCGAAACCAACTTCGATGACCGTTCAGTCATTCTCGATTCACTTTAGCATCTTCCCTCTAACGCGATTGTTTGCTTGCCCCGGAGGGCACAATTGAAATAATCTCGGGCGGTGCTGAATCCCCGTCTCTCGGCAGCATCAAAGCTGGGCTTGGTCGTGGCCGCTGCCGGACTCATGGGCACGTCGCGGCAGACAGTCAAACCGTTTTTCGTCTACCACAATGGCGCCAACGTCGTGTTCGCCCCGGAAGTCACGGGCACCAAACGGCAGGCGAAGTTTGGCCCGTGGAGCCTGGGCGAACGGCTGGGGGTCGATCAACCTTTGGATAAGCGGTTGAATCTCTACCTGGTGCTTCCCGGGGGCCAGTACCGATCGCCCGAGCATCCGCAATACGATCACAACCGCGTGGTGAACAAATACACGGTGGACGGCAAGCCTCGAGAGTGGGACATCTTCTACTGCCTGGCTCTGGATCCCACGATGTCCCATGACCTGCGCAGCGAACGCGATCTGCTGGTAGCGGCGCACCAAAGTTTCCTGCCCCCGGGGGCATTCAAGCTCAGTGATCTCCCTGCCAGCGCCATCATGGCGGAAAGGCTGAGCGTGACCAAGATAGAAGATCTGGAACGATTCCGCCGTAAAGATGGCTCCCTGCCGCGGTTATTGATCGTCCCCGCCCACCTTGCCGTACGGGCGACGGCAGAGCTGCCGCCGGTGGGGCCGCCCGCGATCCAGTAGGATTTCGTCCGCTTCCATTTATACTGGAAAGCAGATTTCCAGATCGTAGAGAGAAGACAACTGCTTCCTTATATTCCCATCGGCCGCTGGTTCGCCCTGCCTACCTTCGGCCTATTGATGTGCCTGGCGTTCTTCGTCGCTTACTTTGTTCTCGAGAAGGAGATCCAGCGGCGCAAGCTCACGCTCGACGCCTTTAGCGTAATTGCCTACACCGCCATTGCCGGGATCATCGGGGCCAAATTGTGGCACGTGATGGATACGCCTGCCGACCGTCTGACCTGGGCGATCCTCGTCAGCCCCAGCGAGTTGCTGACGTGGTTTCGTGGAGGATTTGCCTGGTTTGGCGGATTCGTCGGCGGCATCGCGACTCTGCTGCTGTTGGCGCGAAGCAACAAAATTAACTCGCTGACTATGCTGGACATCGCCAGCCCGGCGGCGGCCATCGGTTACGCCGTCGGCAGGATCGGTTGCCTGATCTCCGGCGACGGCGATTACGGACAGCCCACCAATCTTCCCTGGGGCATGTCATTCCCCAACGGACTGGTTCCCACAACAAGCACCTGCGTTCAGTGGGGGGCGGCGCCCGATTGCCGCGTCCATCCCACTCCGATCTATGAATTCATCGTTGGTGTGTTGATCTTCTGGTACATCTGGCGTCGTGGAGCGCGGGCCATTCGCCACCCTTTGGCGCCAGGCGTAATCACCGGCGAGTTCCTCATCTTCAGCGGCGTGGCGCGGTTCCTGGTGGAGTTCATTCGCATCAACCCGCGAGTCTGGCTGGGGATGAGCAACGCCCAGGTCTCAGCCCTGCTTACCGCGATTGCCGGGGTGATTTTGCTGCTGATCGTAAGGCGTCGATTTCGCAGGGTCGACCCTGTCCGCAAAGTCCTCGACCACGTGACTCAGCACGGCCACCAGAAACCCCATCCGGAATACCATCGCGCGACTCCGGAATGCCCCAACCCGGAACGCTGGAGGATGTTCGACACGATGACCGCCGAAGTGGAGGTGCTGGAGTTCCTGAAGTGCCTGATGACTACCGTCAAGCCCGGCCTGGTGGTAGAGACGGGTACGTTTCTGGGCATGAGCACGATCTATATGGCCCAAGGCCTGGAGGCGAACGGGCGCGGCAAGATCATTACCTGCGAGCCGGACAAGGATGTCTTTCTGAGGGGCACAGAAAAGATCGAGAGAGCAGGCGTGGGCAAATGGGTGGATCGCCGCTGCGAATCGAGCATGGACATCAAGGTGCCCGGGATCATCGATGTGCTGTTTTGCGATTCGCTGCCGGAGCTGCGTGAACCCGAGGTTCGCCATTTTCTTCCCCATGTCAATCCCAACGGTCTGATTCTCATGCACGATGCCAGCTCACACCTGAAGATTGTTCGCGAAGCCGCGCTGCGCATGGAGCAGGAAGGTCTGATCTCCGTAGTGCTGCTGCCCACGCCTCGAGGCCTTGTGCTGGCCCAGAGGCGAGAAGGTAGAAGGTAGCCATTCGCTCCTTGCGATCGGCCAATGAACGCGATAGTCGTCTTGCTCGAGGACTAACGGCGTTTCTTTGAAAGCTCCCACGCCTTGGCGTACTTCCAACTCACGTAGCTGGCATGGGTCATGAGCACCAGCAGTCCTTCGCGCCCGTCGAGGAAGCCAAGGCGGAAAAAATAGGAGTAGAGAAAACGCACCATAGGCCGCAGCACGATGTTGATGAAGCTGAACCCGGCTGGGCGCTTTTCCACCTCCATCTGGGCGCCCAACGAAGAGTAACGGTTGGCGTGTTCGATGAAACTCTCGAGCGTTGGGTAAGCGTGGTGGATCAAGTCTCCCTTCAAGTGGCCTAGCGGTTCGGCCATTTTCATATCTTCATGGACGGCGCGCCGCTCGAACTCGGCGGCACCGCGCTTGATCAGTCGCAGCTTAGGGTCGGGATAGTAGCCGCTGTGCTTGAGCCAGCGTTTGAGGTACAGATTGCGGCGATTCATGGTGTACCCGGCGTACTTGGGCGGCGTCAGGCCACCGAGCAACTCACCAATAGCGACGGCCAGCTCCGGGCTGACCTCTTCATCGGCATCGAGAGAGAGAATCCAGTCGCCGGCGGCCTTGGCCAGCGCCGAGTTCTTCTGCGCCGCGAAACCCTTCCACGGCTCCGTGAACACCTTGGCGCCATGTTCGCGAGCCAGGGCGACAGTTGCGTCCGCACTACCGGAATCGACCACGACAATCTCGCCGGCGATGGCGCGAACGCTCTCAAGTGTGCGCCCGATGTTGGCCTCTTCATTCAAAGTGATGAGACAAACCGAGAGGGTCATGGCCCGAAGGATATCAGGAGCCAGGGCATTGGGAAATTCGGTAGTCGGACGGGTAACTATCCTAAATGTGCAAACTTAGGACATTATCGTCGGGCGAGTGGGTAAGCCAAGGCAAGGGAGCTGTTTAGCGCTGTTTGACCAGTTCGTCGCAAAGCAACTGGGCTTTCACTGCTAGGTTGCGAGCGCGGACTAGGTTGTTTTGCTTGGTCGCCTCTCGACTCTGCTTCATGTAATCCCGAATCTGGGTTACGACCGCCTGCTCATCTGCGGAGAGTTGGCGCTTGATGCCGTTCAGGTTGTTCTCGGTCTTCTGCAGCAACTGCTCGGTCGTGGTCTGGTCCTGGTTCGCATCCGAGGTGGATATGCTAGGTGAGATCTGGCCGGGAGTGGCCGAAGAGTCACTATCAGGTTTGACCACGATCTTGGGCCGGGCGTTGTGCGCGGTCTCAGGCAGCTTCTTCGTGCCGCCGTGAGCCTTGGCCGTTGCCTTGTTCTTATCGGTGTCAGAGGGAGACGGCTGCGCCTCTGCCTGGGCTGGAGTTGGCGTTGGCTCCGGGGGCGGCGTTCCCTGGGTTGGGGTTTGTGTTTCTTGTGACGGGGGTGGTTGTTCCGGCGTAGGCTGAGGCGTGGCTTGCGGCTCCGGCGGTTGGGAAACGGCCACCACTGTCGGTTTCTTCTTTGCGCAGCCGGGCACCAGCGCCAGCACAACACAAACCATCAGTGTCGAACTAGATCGCAGGATACTCATGCCGTGCTCACCGAATCTTGCGGAGTCGCCCGCGGTTCGTTCCGGGACGCTGCGTCCGCGAGCGGGAAACGCAGATAAAAAGTTGTGCCATGCCCGGCCACGGAAGTGAACTCCAAGCTCCCGTGGTGCAACTGCACGACGCGGTACGCCATGGACAGCCCAATCCCGGTCCCGTCTTTCTTCGTAGTGAAGTACAGGTTGAAGACCTTATCGCGGATTTCCGGAGGGATACCCGCCCCTTGATCGTGGACGGTGATCAGGGCAGCGTCGCCTTCACGGCGCGTAGAAATATTCATGGCGCCGCCGTCCGGCATGGCCTGCACTCCATTGAGAACGATGTTGAGGAGCGCCTGCTTAACCAGGTCAACGTCCATGCGGGCGGGCAGCGCTTCAGGACTTGGTTGCCGCTCGATGCGCACTTTATGTTGCTCCGCGGCGGGCGCCGCCAGCATTACAACTTCATCGACCAGTCTGCGCAGATCAAGCTCGGCCAGGCGGAGGTCCACCGGACGTGTGAAGTCCACCAGCGTCTGCACCACACGGTCGAGACGATGGATCTCGCTGCCGATTACATCCATATGCCGGCGAGTGTCAGGATCGATCTCTTTCAGTTTCTGGCGCAGGACTTCCAAGTGCACGACGATCGCGTTGATCGGATTCTTGACCTCGTGGGCGACGCCCGAGGTCAGCCGCCCGATCGCGGCCAGGCGCTGCGAAAGCTCGATCTCATCTTCGATGCGGTGCACGGACTCGGCATCTCGCAACGTCAGCAGCGCCCCGATGCGCTCCCCGCGTTCCTCGATGAAATCGAGCGATAGCTGGATCGGTCGCCCCTGCTCGCCTTCAATCTCTACCTGATCCACTGGCTCGCGGGCCTCAAAGGACTGAAGGATGGCCTGGCCCAGGGGTGACTCCTGAGAAAAGATTTCCGGCGGACGCCGCCCCAGAATGTCGCCACGGGGCTTGCCGATAAAGCGTTCGGCTGAGGCGCTGACCAGCACTACGCGAAGATCGCTCGTGAAGAGCACGACGCCGTCTTGAAGGTTGGCCATCATCTGGTCCAGATTCTCCTTCAGAGCGGAGAAGACCTCTTTGACGTCGCGCATCTGCCGCCCCAGGCGTTCGATCTTGTTGGAGACGGCGCCATATTCGTCTTTGCGTTTCGTCGGTCCTTCGGCAAGTTCGGTATGGCCGGCGCTGATCAAATCGAGACGGCGACTGATAGCGGCAAGCGGGCGCAGGACCAGGCTGGAAACTCCCGCAGCCAGCACCAGGGAGATGAGAATCGCGCCTCCAGAGAGCAACATCGCGCGGCGCATCTGGTCCTGAATGGCATTCTTCAGGAAGACTGTGGAGACGCCGATCCTTACTTCGCCGAAAGGCTTGCCGCTGCGAGAAAGAGGTACGCGAACATCGTAGACGCGCGACGGGCCGTATATGGTCTTGATTTGCTGGACAACCCCCGCGTGTAGCAGCGCGGAAAAATCTTCGCGCTGGGGGACGATTTTGCCGAGCATGTCCGTGGTGGTGTCGAGCAAGGCTTGACCATTAGCATCCACCAACGCGGCATCGTAAACCGTTACCGTATCTCCTTGCACCGAATCGAGCAGAGCATTGACGCCGGTGTCATACTGCAGCACCTCTTGCACCGCGTCAGCGACATCTTTGGGCCGGTTGAGGTTGACCTTGGTGCTGCCCAGGTCCACCTCTAGGGAGTCGCGCGCCACGTTGAACAGTTCATGTCCGATGAAGAGGTTATTGTCGTAAGTTTCCTGAATCCGCTGGTGCACCGCCTCGGCGATATACAAAGCCGCGAGTGTAGCCACGATCACCACCACCATTCCCGTGATGGCGAAAACCAGTTTGGTTCTCAGGCGCAGTGTGGGCATACGATTCGTTCGTTTCTCAGCGGGCGTTCTCGCCGGCTGGGACTGAAGAGTTGCCGTACTCTTTCAGCTTATTATGCAGGGTCTTCAGGCTGATACCCAGGATTTCCGCAGCCTTGGTCTTATTGTTGTTGGTGGCGGCCAGAGTCTTAAGGATCAGCATCTTTTCGGCCTGCTCCACGGTTGTACCAACCTCCACGCGGATGCCGTCACCATCGCCTGCCGGAGCTCGAAAGGCGGCGTTGCCGAAATTCGGCGGCAGATGCTTCTGATCGATCAGCGCGCCGTCGCATACAATCACGGCACGCTCCAGGGTGTTGCGCAGCTCACGGATGTTGCCCGGCCACTGGTGCGCGTTGAACACCTGTTGTACGGACTCGCCCACGCCAGCTACATGCCGGCCATGCTTGGCGTTCATGTCCGCCAGCAGGGCTTCTGCCAACTTGGGTATGTCCTCTTTGTGATCGCGTAAGGGAGGCAAGTGGATGTTGAAGACGTTGAGCCGATAATAAAGGTCATTGCGCAGCTGCCCGTTAGCCACAGCTTCTTCCGGGACTTTATTGGTGGCGGCGAGAACCCGTACATCCACGGATGTCTCCGTCTTACTGCCCAGACGCCGCAATTTGCGATCTTCGAGAACCCGCAGCAGCTTGGCTTGGGTGGCCACGGGCATCTCTCCAATTTCATCCAGCAGTAGCGTGCCATCCTCGGCCAGCTCGAAGCAGCCGGCGCGGCGCTCGAGAGCCCCGGTAAAGGCGCCCTTCTCGTGGCCGAAAATCTCGCTCTCGATCAGCGTTTCCGGAATCGCGGAGCAGTTGATGGCGACAAACGGTTTGCTCTTGCGCGGGCTGAGTTCATGGATGGTGCGCGCCACCATTTCCTTGCCGGTCCCGCTCTCGCCAGTGATCAACACCGATGCGGTACTCGGGGCCACCATCTCGACTAGGCGAAAAATCTCCTGCATCACCCGCGAAGAACCGACCATGGTCCCCAACATGCCGGCATCGCGTAACTTGCGCCGCGTAACCTCGAGTTCCAGGGCTGTCCCGCGCTGCCGGGCCGCGTTCTGCAGAATCTGCTTGAGACGCGCCGGGTCGACGGGCTTCTGGATGAAGTCATACGCCCCAGCCTTCATGGCGTCGACGGCTACGTCGATATTGCCCTGGGCGGTGAGCAACACCACGGCGATGGGCTGCGACGACTCTCCCGCCAGACGTTGCAGCAGCTCCATGCCGTCCATGCGCGGCATTTTGAAATCCGTCAACACGATCCCCGGGGACCAGGTAGTTGCCTTTTCCAGACCCTCCAAGCCGTCGCAGGCCGTCTCCGCTCGATATCCCCATGCGCTGACCAGATCGGCCAAACCCGAACGTTCGTTTTCTTCGTCCTCCACGATGAGGACCTTCTCAAATGCGCTCAAAGTTTTCTCTCCTTCAGAGATTACACCAGGAACCCGTAGGGCTCGTCAGCTTTAGATGTCGGACCGTGTAAGAAAGTCTATGCCAGCTCCGAGGTATGTTGCCGGTAAATCGAGAGTAGCTCGTTTCTGAGATCGGCTTGCGTTGTAGAAACACGGCTCGGTTTTAGCCGAAGTGTGGTATATCTTTGCGGCTGAGCTGCTGCTGGATGCTTAACCCTTCCCCGGAAAAGCCGCTCCGCGTGATGCTCGAGTAGGAGGTGGAACCATGAAGAACCCCTCGTTCGCTCTCGCCACCGCTGTTTTGTTAGCCGCAGCCTATCTGCCGATGAGCCCGGATGCCTACGGCTGCCAGCAAGGAAATGCCGATCCCAAGCCTTGCCCGGCTGATTCGGCGGCTTGCGCCGGCCAGCCTGTCGCCGGCCCGGCGGCGAGCACCCCGGGTCAGGCACATTCCAGCTCCCCTGCTCCCGCCGAGAAGCTGTCGTTCCATATCCTGGCGGAGTTTTCTGGGGGCCTGAACACGAAGAACCTAAAGCCAGGAGACAGGATCAAAGCCCAGGTAAGTCAGGACGTGCTGTCGCACGGCAAGATCATTATCCCGGAGGATTCCAGGCTGCTGGGGCACGTGACTGAGGTCAAGCGGCGCGGCGTGGATGACCCAGAATCGCGTTTGGGACTGGTCTTCGACCGGGTCCTCTTGAAACACCATCAGGAATTGGATTTTCAGGGCGTAGTGCAAGCTCTCTCGCCTCCCGCACCCCGGAGATCTAGAGTCGATGAGCCAGACCAGATGCTTCCGCCAGCCACGATGGCGGTGAGTCAAAGTTCGATCGGAACGATAGGAGGCTCCACCAACGCCCGTGGTGGGAGCTCGTCCGGGGGCTCCAACGGGGGTGTGGCATTAGCCTCCATGCCCGCATCCAGCGTCCCCGTGTATACGGAGAGCAACCCAGGCAGCACCGTTGGTCCCGATCTGAAGCACAACGGGTCGCTTCAACGTGAACAACAGACGCCGATGAGCGCAGGCATGCCCCGTGGAGTGTTCGGGATCAAAGGGCTGACTCTGAGCCGGGGACCCAGCGGCAGCACGCCCGGCCCGGTGATTCTCTCCTCAGCTAGCGACGTTAAGCTCGAGGGAGGCACCCAGGTGCTGCTGAAAATCACCGAACCGACCCCACGCCAGCAGTGAGTTGAATCCCGGGCAGCATCTGTTTTTGGGCAGGGCCGAACTCCCGCCCCACTTGTGACCGGCGGCGAATGCAGCCTCCCCGAACCAACTTTGCTACAGCCCAAACTCTTGGCCTTCAGTAACTTGTTGCGAGAAAATCACCGTGGCAATCTGCAATCGGGGGGCCTGAGAAGTCTTGACGCGCATCGATTCCCGGGTCGGCCATAACTTGATCCTTATACTGCTGCTTTTCTGGTCTGTTGCAACGGCGATGGCCCAGCGATGGCAACCTCTTGGTCCGGATGGCGGTAGTGTGCGCAGTCTCACCACGGATCCAAGCCACCCAGAGCGGGTTTTTCTAGGAACCAGTGCGGGATGGTTATACCTCTCGGAAGACAGCGCCGCTTCCTGGACTCGACTGGCTCATCTGGGTGCTCCATCGGAGATGGTGCTGGACCACATCGTCATCGATCCCACCAACCCCTACAACATCTATATAGCAGCCTGGAACGCGCAAGCTCCCAATAGCGACGGCGACCTGTTTCGGAGTCGTGACGGCGGGAAGACCTGGACCGTTCTATCGGGCATGCATGGGAAGTCTATCCGCGCCTTGGCGCTGGCGCCTTCTGACTCCAGTGTCCTGGTCGCGGGCGCGCTCGACGGGGTTTATCGCAGTCGCGACCATGGCGACACCTGGGAACGCATGTCCCCGGAGAACCATGCCGAGCTGCGCACTCTGGAGTCTATCGCCATCGATCCCGACAACCCGGATGTGATCTACGCCGGCACCTGGCACTTACCCTGGAAAACCGAAGACGGCGGCAAGAGCTGGCACAGCATCAAGAAGGGTGTGATCGACGATTCTGACGTCTTCTCCATCGTGATCGACTCAGCAAATCCCGCCAAAGTCTAC
>DATDGP010000341.1:0-14415 GCA_036522035.1 Terriglobales bacterium | reverse complement strand
ATTCAGGCAGCGCACGAACGTCGATTTCCCGCAACCGGAAGGCCCGATGATCGCGGTGGTGCGTTTGTCCGGAACCTCGAGGTTGATATCGAACAGCGCCTGTTTGCTGCCGAACCACGCATTGAGTTTCTGGACGTGAATGGCGGCATCCATTAGCTGGCCCCCTTGATAGTGCCGCGGCCGGCAAACCAGCGGAAGATAATCACGGTCACCATGATGATAGTAATGAGCACCAGCGCTCCCGTCCAGGCTTGCTGATGGGCTGCTTCATAGGGCTGGATTGCGTACCTGAAAATCCTCAACGGCAGAGAATCCGTGGGCTGGCTGAGGCTGAGATTCCAGAACTCGTTACCAAAAGCAGTGAACATCAAGGGCGCGGTTTCGCCGGCGATGCGAGCGAAAGCCAGCATGATGCTGGTCAAGATACCGGAACTTGCTGTCGGAACCACTACGGAAAGCGTGGTGCGCCAGTGCGGTATGCCCAGACCCCAGGCGGCTTCGCGAATCGGTTGCGGGACGAGCAGCAGCACTTCTTCCGTTGTGCGGCTAATGACCGGGATCATCATGATGCCCAGAGCCACGGCGCCCGCGAGCAGCGAGAAATGGCCTTGCGTCACCACCACCAGCGCCCAAGCCGTCATGCCCATTACGATCGAAGGCACTCCGTTCAGGACGTCGGCGGTAAAGCGGACCATGTTCCCCCACTTGTTACGCCCGTACTCGGCCAGGTAGATCCCGCACGCGACGCCTAGGGGAACTCCGATTATGCTGGCCACAGCCAGAAGTTCGAGCGAGCCAACAATCGCATTAGCCATTCCACCGCCGGTTTCGCCCACGGGCTTGGGGAGTTGTGTGAGAAACGCCCAGTTCAGCGCCGGAAGGCCGCGAACCACCACCGTCCCCAGGATCAGAAACAAGGGCACCGTGACTATCAGCGCGCCAACAGTAATGAGGCCGAGCGCCAGCCCATTGCTGAGCCGGCGGCTCCAATGAATGTCTTGTGTGTGAAGTTTAGGCAATGGACCTCGAAGGCATGCCCCGCGTGATCGACCACACCAGGAACATGGCCAAAGCATTCACGACCAGGGTAATTGCAAACAAAATGAGGGCCCCTTCCATAAGCGCGCTCTGGTACGTGGCTCCCACGGCTTCGGTGAACTCATTGGCAATCACGCTGGCCAGCGTATACCCCGGTGCGAAGAGGGATTTCGCGATCTCGGGGCGGTTGCCGATCACCATGGTCACCGCCATGGTTTCGCCGAAGGCGCGGCCCAGGCCCAGGATGATCGCTCCCATAATGCCGGCGCGGGAGTTGCGGAGCACCGCCATGCGTAGCATTTCCCATTTGGTGGCACCTAGCGCCAACGCGGCTTCGCGCTGCTGCCGGGGCACGGCCAAGATTACTTCCCGCGTAATCGAGGAGACGATGGGCAGGATCATGATGGCCAGGATTACCCCCGCAGCCAGCATGCCGTAACCGTACTTAGGGCCGGTGAACAGGCCGGTCCACCCCAGGGTCGTAGCCAGAAAAGGTTGAACGTAGCGCCGCAGGAACGGAGCCAGTACATAGATGCCCCAAAGGCCGTAAATTACGCTGGGAATCGCCGCCAGCAGCTCGACCAGCAGAGAAAGAATCGGACGGATGCGCCGGGGGCAGATTTCAGTGAGGAAGAGGGCCGTGGCCAGGGAAAGCGGTACAGCAATTACCAGAGCAACCAGCGAAGAGACCAGGGTTCCGTAGACAAACGGGAGAGCGCCGAAGTCTTCGGCGACCGGGTCCCAGATCGTCTTGATCAGGAAACTGAACCCGAATTTGTTCAAGGAAAGGCGGGATTGGGACACCAACTCGAAGAGTATCAGTCCCACAATCGCCACGAGAGCCACCGCGCTCAAGGTCAAGATGGTACGGAACGTCATATCGGCGAAAGCACTCTCTTTGGCCCGCAGTCGGCTCTTGGGAATCAGCGACAGATTTCCTGATTGCTCGGGCAGTGAAGGAAGGGAGGCCGTCGGAGGCTCTTCTGAGGAGTCGCTTCCCACGCGCGATTTGGGGACCGTGTACATGCGTGCACGCTAACAGATGAGTATTAAAGGAGCATTAAAACAGGTCGCCGGGAACGGTAGGGTCGGCGCCTTAATAGAAAAGGGAAGGCCCCACTGTCGGGGCCTTCCCTGAGATCGCATGCGAACCCTCTACTTCTTGGCCTGTTTGCCGTACCCGACTTTAATCTCTTTGATCCGGGCTTTCACTTTGATCGCCACGGTCTTCGGCAGAGGCGCGTAGGCCAAGGGTTCAGTCATGGTCTGGCCTTTGTCCAGCATCCAATTCAGGAAATCCACGAACGCCTTTCCCTTGTTGGCGTCACTCCAGTCCACCGGCACGAGAAGCCAAGTGAAGCTGCTGATGGGATAGGCGTCTGCGCCGGGGGCATTGGTGATGGAGACGCGGAAATCATCGGGCATGTCCTTTACCGAGGCCGCAGCTGCCGTTACCGAGGCAAGACTGGCCTTCACGAATTTTCCGGCGGGGTTCTGCACGCTGCCATAAGCCATGTTGTTGGAAATGGCGTAGATCAGCTCGACGTAGCCGATGCTGCCCTCCGTCTGCTTGACTGTTCCCGCGACCCCTTCGTTGCCTTTGCCGCCCAAGCCCACAGGCCAGTTGACAGAGGTGCCTTTCTTGGGTCCGCTGGCCCAGGCCGGGCTCACCTTGGTCAGGTAGTCGGTCCAGATATAGGTGGTGCCGCTGCCATCGGAACGGTGGACCACAACAATGTCCATGTCCGGGAACTTGACGCCAGGGTTGGCTTTGGCCAGCCGTGGGTCATTCCACTTCGTGATCTTTCCCAGGTAGATATCGGCCAGCACGTCTCCTGTGAACTTGAGTTCAGTGGCAATCCCAGGGACGTTGTACGTGGGCACGTCAGCGCCCAACACCGTGGGGATGTGGAAGATCTTGAAAGGCGTGTCAGCAAGTTGCTGGTCGTTCATGGGGCCGTCGCTGGCGCCGAAATCGACGGTACGCTTCTGCAATTGGGCGATGCCCCCGCCGCTACCGATTGACTGGTAGTTGATCGCGACTTCCGGGTGCTGATTGTGGTACTCGTTGAACCACTTGGAATAAATGGGATACGGGAACGTAGCTCCAGCTCCGTTCAGGTTCGTCTGGGCAACCGCGCTACCGAGACAGGCTACAAGCAACAACGCGAGAAGGAATCTGAGGCGCATGGTACCTCCAGAGGCATGAATAGATTTTTGTCCAATAGCACTTATAGGGGAAAAGTGTTACAGCCAGATTAAAAACAAATGAATAGGGAGTGAAAACAGGAAAGCGCCGATGAAATCCTGTTGGACACGCTTACGGGTTTAAGCTTTCGGTAGCGTAAAGGAAAAAGTAGACCCGCGTGCCACCGTGCTCTCCACTCTGACGGCACCGCCGTGATTCAACACGATGTGCTTGACGATGGCTAGCCCCAGTCCCGTGCCCCCAGTCTCGCGAGATCGGGCTTTATCGACTCGGTAGAAGCGCTCAAAGATCCGGGGCAGGTGTTCTGAAGCGATGCCGGGTCCGAAGTCCTGCACGAAGAACTCTATGTAGCCCGCCTGATCGTTGGCCCCGAGTACAACTTTCTTTCCGCTCTGAGCGTAGCGCAATGCATTGCTGACCAGGTTAGCGAAGACCTGATGGACGGCGTAGGAGTCTGCGGTGACCATCCCTTCCGGGACCGATGCGATGCTGAGTTCCACGTTGGCGGCGCGAGCGTCTTCCTGCATGGATGAGACGGCTTCGGCGGCCAGCACGCGAGCCGGGTGCGGACGGAGATCGAGCTTCTCTTCGCCCGATTCCACTCGGGCTAGCACCAGCAGGTCTTCCGTGAGCCGGCTCATCCGTTCGGCGTTGCGGCGGATCACCTGAAGGAACTCGCGGGCATTGCCGTTGGAGCCCTGATCAGAATCGAGCAGAGTTTCGGCGTAACCCCGGATTGAGGTTAGCGGAGTACGCAACTCGTGCGAGACGTTGGCGATGAAATCGCGGCGCGTCTTCTCGACCCGCTCGATCTCCGAGATGTCATGGAGAACGCTGACGACGCCACCATCAGGCAGAGGCTCGGCGGTGATGGAGAATGAGCCGTGTCCGCCGAGTGACGTGGCGATCGTGCTTTCCCGCTGCTTGGTCTCAAGGGCCGCGTGAAGCGTAGCCAGAAAATCAGGATGCCGCACCAACTCCGTTACTGGAGCGCCGATGCGCAACGGCTGATGGACCATACCGGCGATCGCGTCGTTGGCCCAAAGGACTTTGAGGCTCGGAGAGACGGCAATCACGCCGTCTTTCATGCTGTTGAGCAGCGCCTCGAGATCAGACCGACTCTTGCGGACCGCGGCGAAGTTCTCTTCGAGCCTTCGGGCAGTTCGATCCAAGGCCATCGCGACCTGAGCAATCTCGTCGCCGCCTCGTTCCGCGATCCGCGCAGAAAGATCACCGGAGGCGACGCGCTCGGCGAATCGAACGATGCGACGCAGTCGCGACGATATTAGCTGGGCCACCGCTACCGCCAGCGCGAGAGCAAACAGCAAGGCCAGGACCGTTCCTCGAAACAGGGCGCTTTCCATCTCGGCGATATGGCTGCGTATGGTGGACAGGGGATAGGCCAGCCGCGCCACTTTGTCGCCACTCCGAACCGCCACATACAAGAACTCAGTGCCCACGGTCTTGCTCACTCGCGTAGCCGCGCCGGTCTGCCCGTCCATGGCTGCTTTTACCTCCGGGCGGGCGGCATGGTTCTCCATGGTCTGGGGATCAGCCTCCGAATCAGCCAGCACAGTGCCGTCGCGGGCGATGATCGTGGCCCGGGTTTCAGTGATGTGCGCCTCTTCGAGCGCCATTTCCTCGAGAGTATGATCGCGGTCGTTCTGGAGGCGCACGGCGAACCCTTGAGCATTTTGGACCAGCAGGCGCTCGATATCGCGGTGCAGGAAGTTTTCCCAGGCACGGCGAATGCTGATGTCCAGAGTCAACGTAGCTACGGCGATCACGGTGACGAAGGCGGCGAGGGCTTTGAGAAAGATCCGGTTTCTCATTTGTTGTCCTCGAATTTGTAGCCCGCGCCGCGAACGGTTTTCAGATAACGGGGATCTTCAGAGTCCTTTTCGATCTTCTCGCGCAACCGGCGGATATAGACGTCCACCGACCGTGGGGTCACGAAGGACATGTCGCGCCAGACCGCATCGAGCACCTGGTCCCGGGTGTACACCTTGCCCGGGTGCGAAGCCAGGAAATGTAGCAAGCGAAACTCCGTGGCGGTGATGTCCGTCGGTTTCCCGCGGACAGCCAGAGTCATGGAATCGCAGTTGAGATCGAAATCCGGGGTACTGATGTTGGTGGTGACAGCTTGCTCAAAGCGGCGGAGCACCGCCCGCACGCGCGCGATCAGTTCGCGCGGGCTGAAAGGCTTGCTGATGTAATCGTCGGCCCCCAGCTCTAGACCGCGTACGCGGTCTTCCTCGGTCGATCGGGCAGTGAGAAAGATGACCGGAACCTTGGCCAAATCGCGGCTTTCCCGTATTTGGCGGCAGACTTCGAAGCCGTTGTTGCCGGGTACCATGATGTCCAGGATGAAGAGCAGCGGCGGATTGTGCCGGGCGAGGGGCAAGACTTTCTCGCCCGACGCGCTGACATGGACAGCGAATCCTGCTTGCTGCAGCTGGTAGCTGACCAGTTTCGAAATGTCCGCGTCGTCTTCGAGGACAATGATGGTTGGTTTCACGGGTGATCCTTCAGCAAGTACGATTCTAATCCGAACCGTCCCTGGCGCGCCGCCCCGGCCATTTGTCGGAGGCCGACGAGCACTGCTACCATGAAGAAGTGAACCAACTCCCGTCTCCCCGAAGAATGTTTCTTTCTCTCGTTGTCGCGTTTTCCTTAACGATTGGTGCCGCTGGGCTTCCACCAGCGAACCTGCCGCCGGTCCCTAACACGGTGGATTCCATCACACCTACCGAACTGCGCATGCACCTGGAATTCCTGGCGTCGGACGAATTGGGTGGCCGCTACACGCTGTCGCCGAGCTTTGCCATAGCGGCCCGGTATCTGGCCGCCCACTTGGAAGCCTATGGTTTCCGCGGAGCCGGCGGCCACGGCAGCTTCTTTGAGACCTTCGAGGTAATCTCGGGCAAGCCGGATGCGGCCGATACCACGCTGACTCTGACCATCGGCGATCACACTGCCAACTACAGCTTCGGCGATTTTTATCCTTCGGGCGCGGTTTCTACCGCCAACGCGCAGGGCATGATCGTCTTCGCGGGCTCGGGAATCTCCTCGCCGTCAGAAAAGCATGACGATTATGCCGGCCTGGATGTGAAGGGAAAGATCGTCCTGATTTCGACGAGCACGCCGAGCGGGATGGACAGCTCCCGCTTGGCCGCCAACGAACAGGGTGAAGGCGCCGCCCGCGCACACGGAGCGGTCGGCGTACTCCAGATTCCGTCGCAACGCATTGCGGATTTCCTGAAGAGCGGGAGTTTTAAACAGCGCGCCGCCGGTCGAGAGAACGTGCGCCTAGCTGCGGACTCCGACGGCAAGATCCCCGTCATTACGCTGGGACCGGATCTGTCGGAAAAGTTGCTCTCGCTCGCCGGTCTCAACCTGAAGACAGTTTGGGAAGCTGCGACGAAGAAGCAGGCCTTGGAGCCCAAGACGCTGCCCGCAGCCTCGGCGCGTATCGCGGTCTTCGTCCAACAGACTCGGACGACTACGCAGAATGTCGCTGGTATCCTGGAAGGGACCGATCCGCAGTTGAAGGATGAATACGTGGTCTTCAGCGCCCACTATGACCATCTGAAGACAGGTCCGAACGGCGAGATCTATCACGGGGCTGACGATGACGGTTCCGGCACCACCGCGGTTCTCGCGATTGCCCGCGCTATGTCTCTCAATCGTCCCAAACGCTCGGTGCTGGTGATCTTCCATGCCGGGGAGGAGTTGGGTCTGTTGGGTTCCGAGTACAACACGGATTTTGCGCCGGTGGTTCCGCTAGACAAGCTGGTGGTAGATTTGAATATCGATATGATCGGCCGCTCCAAGCCGGCTGGCGACGAAAACTCGCTCGATGAGCACTTGACCGACGCCAACACCGTCTACCTGGTCGGGTCCAACCGCATCAGTCAGGAGCTGCACGATATCAGCGAACAGACCAACGATCAATTTCAGAGAATGAAGCTGGACTACTACTACAACGACCCCAACAATCCCGAGCGCATCTACTACCGCTCCGATCACTGGAACTACGCGAAGCACGGAGTGCCGATCATCTTTTACTTTGACGGTACTCACGTGGACTACCACAAGCCCACGGATACGATTGATAAGATTGATTTCACCAAGATGACGCAGATCACCCGCCTGGTCTTCGAGACGGGATGGCGGATCGCCAATCTCGATCACAGATTGACCAAGACCAACTAGAGCTAGGTCTTGGGGCGTTTACCCGGAGCTCGGTCTACGATGGAGCCGCCTTCCTGCATGTAGGTGTCGATCACTCGATCCAGGCGATCAAAGAATGAAACCGCCTCGCGCGGCTGGCGCCGAGATGATGCGTCGGCGCGAGAGTGTGCCGACAGTGTGCTGAGCAGCCCGCCGGCACGAGCCAGCTGATGACGTCGCTGGGAGTTAGTGGGATCAACTGCCGCCTGTTCGGTCGACAGCCACAGGATGCTGCGAAGCTGGTCCAACGCGGTCCGGAACTGTTCGAACACCTGGGCGCTGCTTCGATCTTCAAGGAGCATCCGTCGCTCCAGCATCTCCGCAGGCGCGGTGATCTGACCATAAAGCTCAGACTGCATGGCTTCGAGCTGGGCGGTCAGCGACTGAATCCGTTCCAATACGTGTTCGGCGGGAGACAGGCTCCCCAATTCCGCTGGCGATTTTGTACGACCTTTGATGGTGTGTGGTTTCATCGACCGCTTTCCCGTGCTCCGCGCTCAACCGCGAAGCTATCAACATAAAGCGGAACCGCCGTGTCCAGGACAAGAGAAAGTGCGAGTGTCACCAACTAAGGCACTAGCCGAAGGTCATGGCCGTCGACCGGGAGAGCACCCCGCCGGCTCTTTTTGATGACGAACGCCGATCGCGTCGGCTGGGTCGATTCCGACGTGGTCCGGAGTCTAGAGACCGCCGGCGGTCCTTTATACTGGCCTCTGCCGAAGGTGCGAGTAATGCCTCTTCATCTGCATTACTTCTTGGGACTGCAGTGTATTGACGCAATTCAGAAAGCTCCGTCGTGACCCTCTGAACCTTAAGCGGCTTCCGAGGTCAGCGAAGGTCTAGAGGCTGATTTAGAATTCTCAGTTCGATGAGGGACATACCATGAAACTGAACGGCATCAAAATTACCTGGCTGGGCCATGCGACGTTCCTGATTGAGACTCCGGCCGGCAAGAAAATGCTGATCGATCCCTGGGTGATGAACAATCCCATGACACCGGCCGCCCGGAAGCAGTTCGACAAGATCGACGTCATGCTGTGCACACACGGTCACGGTGATCATATCGGCGACGGCGTGGAGCTGGCCAAGAGGCACAATCCCAAGGTGGTGGGCGTCTATGAGCTGTGTGTGTGGATGAACAAGAAGGGCGCCCAGCAGATCATGCCTATGAATAAAGGTGGTTCGCAGGAGGTAGGTGATATCAAAGTCACCATGGTCCACGCCGACCACTCTTGCGGCATCGAAGATGGCGGACAGATCGTCTACGGCGGCGAGCCCTGCGGCTACGTCATCGAGTTTGAGAACGGAGTCAAGATCTACCATGCTGGCGATACCAACGTTTTCGGCGACATGAGCATCATTCACGACCTCTACAACCCGGAGCTCGCGATGTTGCCCATCGGCGACGTTTTCACCATGGGCCCGCGCGAGGCCGCGTACGCCTGCCGGCTGCTCCAGCCAAAAACCGTCATCCCCATGCACTTTGGGACCTTTCCGCTTCTGACGGGAACTCCGCACGATTTTGAAAAACGGATCCAGAGCCTGGGCATCGAATTGAAGGCTATGAAGCCTGGCGAGACTCTCTCCTGATGGAAGACGGTATCACCAGTCCCCGAGTCGATCGCTACATGCTGGAGATTCTTCCCGAGCGCGATCCCGTGTTGCGCGAGATGGAGGAACAGGCCGAGCGCCGAGACATTCCGATCGTCGGACCCGCGGTGGCGCGGGTCTTGTACCAGTATGCGCGGCTTATCCAGGCAAAGAAAGTCTTTGAACTCGGATCAGCGATTGGCTACTCCACCCTGTGGTGGGCGCGCGCAGTGGGTGAAGGTGGAGAGGTCTTCTATACTGACGGCGATCAGGCTAAAGCTGCCGAAGCCCGCCGATACTTCCAGCGCGCCGGCGTGGAGAGACGGATTCAGGTTGCCGTGGGTGACGCCTTGGATCTGCTGTCCCGGCAGAGCCAGGAGTTCGACATCATCTTCAATGATGTAGACAAAGAGGACTATCCACGAGTGCTCGACCTGGCCAGCAGCCGCCTACGCCGTGGTGGGCTATTCATCACCGACAACGTTTTGTGGAGCGGGCGGGTGGCCCAAGCCGGCCCACAGGACAAATCCACGCAGGCCATCCAGCAATTCAACCGGCGTCTATTCGCGATGCCGGAGTTCTTTACCACGATTCTGCCTCTGCGTGATGGCTTAGCTGTGGCGGTCAGGCATTAACCGGCTCTCCCGGGACCCCGGCCGTCTCTTCGGCCGCGCGTGGCTTGAGGCTTTCTATCAACGCTTCCTCGGAAGTATGTTGGATTGCCGAGCGGTAGTTTTCTCCTAGGAAGATGCGCAGCCGGGAAGTATCGAGGGCGCAGGATCCGTAAAGATAAGGAAGAGCGGCCGGCGGGATGTCGGAGACGCCGAGGTCCCACAATAAACGCAGCGTTCGCAGGCCGAGGCTCCGCGTGGGCAACTGCTTGATCTGGATCGCCGCAATTTCAGCGCAACGGCGCAGGGAAAGCGGGTCGCCGCGTCCGGCCACGTTCAGCAAGGTCAACGGATCATCCACTTGTTTGCGGCGCACGATGTTGGCAATGAGCCGAGCCATATCGCCTAGGTGGACGAACTGGTATTTGTGGTCCAGGTTGTTTCCCCGCGAAGATACGATCAGAGGCAGACGGACGCCGCGCCGCCCGAGACGCCTTCCCAGGCTTCGTCGAGTGCCGGGCAACCCGCGCAACATATCCAACATATAGTTGCTGGCCAGAGCACCGGCATAAACGTGCGGCCGCAAGACGTAGGTCTTGCACTTGCGCAGTTCGCCGGCTCGGGACTGCACGGTTTGGTCGGCTTCCTGTTGCTGAAGCGCGTAAGGCAGGCTTTGGGCTTGCAACGGGGACTCTTCTCGCACGGGAGGCTGTGGTTCTGGGCCGTAGACGGCCGCGCTGCTCGAGAAGATGAATTTCTCAACGCCTCCGATCGTCCGGTTGTGCTCGGCGATGGCCTCGATCACGCGGCTGGTCCCCACTACATTGCTGGACCACATGTTCTGTGGATCGGTTGCACCGTTCTGGGGCTGCCGAGTGACAAACGCCAGGTGCGCCACAGCTTCGGGTCGATAGGCGCGAATAAGTTCGAGCAGTTGATCGCAGGAGCGTTCCTCAGCCAGATCGATGGTCTCAAAGCGGAACATGGCGTCTGCAGCTGCCGGAGCCTGAACATCGACGCCGATCACTTGGTAGTCCTCGAGCTGGGAAAGCAGATGCGACCCCACTTTGCCGGAAACGCCGGTGATCAGGACTGTTGGTTTGGCGGTCATGTCGTTCGGAGGTTGGGGGAAGACGTTCATGGTAGCACAATTGACTTCTGCCGTCTGCGAATCGAATGCTGGTAACTCCAACCGCAAAACTGAGACAATTGAATCGTGTCTACTTCGGAGCTGAATCCGCTGCTCGAGAGCATGCGCTCGGAAAAGCGTGGGGTGGCTCTCAATTCGCTCCTGGCGGCCGCGGCTATTACTGTCCTCAAGCTGGTAGTGGGCCTGAGCAGCCGCAGCCTGGGTATTCTTTCCGAAGCTGCGCATTCCGGCCTCGACTTGGTTGCGGCCTTTATTACCTTCATCTCGGTCCGCGTCTCTGACAAACCGGCTGACGCCGAACACCAGTACGGCCACGGGAAAGTTGAGAACTTCTCCGCGTTTATTGAGACCGGACTGCTCCTGCTGACCTGTATCTGGATCGTCTGGGAGGCGCTGCGACGGCTGAGCGGGCATCACTCAGTGCTGATCGAACCTTCTATTTCGGCCTTTGCCGTGCTTTTCGCCTCCATGCTAGTGGATTGGTGGCGTTCGCGGAAACTCAAACGCATTGCCACCAAGTACGACAGCCAGGCCTTGGAAGCCGACGCCATCCATTTCAGTACTGACATCTTTTCGAGCGGCATCGTTGCGCTGGGATTGGTCCTGGTCTGGGCGGGACGTCGCTTCGACCTCCCGGTGCTCAGCAAAGGCGACCCGATTGCTGCGCTGGTAGTATCCGGCGTGATCGTCTACGTGAGTTCGCGCCTGGGACGCAAGACCGTTGACGCCCTGCTCGATGCGGCGCCTCCCGGGTACCGCAACCGCATCATGGATGCGGTGCTCAAGATCAACGGCGTGATCGAGGTCGAGCGCGTCCGTATCCGCCGCGCCGGCAACCGCTACTTTGCCGATCTCACCGTCGGACTCGCCCGCAATGTCACCTTCCAGCGTTCCGGACAGGTAGTGGCTGAGATCACCGATGCGATCCATGCCATTCTTCCCAATTGCGACGTGGTAGTCCATTCCGTGCCCCGCGCCACCGGCCACGAGAATCTCTTTGACCGCATCCGCGCAGTAGCTTCGCGCAACAATTTTAGCGTGCACGATGTCAGCGTCCAGGATCTCTCCGGCCGGCTGCACGTCGAGCAACACCTGGAGCTCGACGAGTCCCTGAGCCTCAAGCAGGCGCACGATGTGGTCACGCGTCTGGAATCTGAAATCCGCGCCGACGTTCCCGAGATCTCCACGATTCTCACCCATATCGAGAGCGAACCCGCCACGATTGAGCCGGGCAATCGCGTGATCCGCAATGCAGAGTTGGAGAGGAAACTCAGGTCGCTGGTGCGCGAGTTTCCTGAGATCCTGGACCTGCATGACGTGGAAATCAAGCGTGTCCGCGACAAGGTCTACATGTCGTGCCATTGCACTATGGCTGACAACTTGCCGCTCGCTCGGGCGCACGACGTGTCCACCGCGCTCGAGATTCGCTTCAAACAGGCGGCGCCTGAACTGTTCAAAGTACTTATCCATCCCGAACCTCTTACTGACAATCGGAGATGAACGCGGTCTTTTAAGGACAAAGCATCGAGTGCTCGGACCCTGGCCTGGAGTCCAGTCCCCGAATCAGACTTTCGTTCCTCGAAGATGCGCTCTTTCCAGTGTAGGATGTTCAGGTGCGAGGCTTCGTGATGTCCCCGTTGTCCGCCAAATCTTTCCGCAAGAATCTTGTCGTTTGCTCGGCATTTTTCACGTGCTTGCTGGCGCTTGAGCTGGTTCTTGCAAGTTGTAACAGCTCTACTCCTCCCAACCATGTGGTTGTGTCTTCCCCTGGAACACCGGGCACGCAGGCCAATGACGTGCTCACCTATCACAATGATGTGGCTCGTACGGGGCTGATGCCGAACGAAGCCTTCCTCACGCCGGCCAACGTCAATGCCCAGTCGTTCGGGCTCTTGTTCAATCTGATGGTCGACGGCAAAGTCGACGCGCAGCCCCTCTATGTATCCAGCGTAGGCAACCATAACCTGGTGGTCGTGGCTACAGAGCACGGAAGCGTATACGCGTTCGATGCCGATACCGGGACCCCGGTGTGGCAAACATCGGTGATTCCAGGCGAGAGCCCCTCTGACGATCATGGTTGCAGCCAGGTAACGCCGGAGATTGGCGTGACCTCTACACCTGTAATTGATCGCAACGCTGGGCCCCATGGAACGATCTATCTCGTCGCCATGAGCAAAGACAGTTCGGGTGCCTACTTTCAGCGATTGCATGCCCTTGATCTCACCACCGGCCTCGACCTTCCCGGCAGCCCCCAAACCGTGCAAGCCAGCTTTCCCGGCACGGGCGACAACAACACCGCGGGCATGGTGGTCTTTGATCCCGGTCAATATAAGGAGCGCGCCAGCTTGCTGTTGCTCAATGGCGTGGTTTACACCGCGTGGTCTTCGCACTGCGATATCCGGCCTTACACCGGCTGGATCATCGGCTACGATGAGAACACCCTAGCCGAAACCAGCGTGCTCAACGTGACGCCGAACGGGAATGAAGGCTCTTTCTGGGGAAGCGGTGCCGGCCCTGCGGCCGATTCCAGTGGCAACATCATCGCGTTACAGGCAAACGGGACTTTCGATGCGAGCCTGAACGCTCAGGGATTTCCCGCGCAAGGAGATTACGGTAACAGTTTCCTGAAGATCAGCACCACCAACCGTCAGTTGGCCGTCGCCGATTACTTCGCTCCTGCGAATGTGCAGTCGGAAGACTCGACGGATGAAGATTTGGGCTCCGGGGGCGCCCTGGTTTTGCCCGATCTCATGGACAATCAGGGCCACACGCGGCATCTGGCGGTCGGAGCCGGCAAGGACGCCCACATCTACGTAGTGGATCGCGACAACCTGGGCAAGTTCAACGCTACGACAAACCAGATCTATCAGGACCTCAATGGGAGCCTCGGAGGTGCCGTGTTTTCCATGCCTGCATACTTCAATGGTGTGATCTACTACGGCGCGGTCGGCGACACGCTGAAAGCCTTCCCGATCGCTCAGGCGCTGTTGGCGAGCGCTCCCTCAAGCCAGAGCGGGAATGCCTTCGCTTATCCGGGATCCACGCCGAGCATCTCGGCCAATGGCACCGCGAACGGCATCGTGTGGGCGGCAGAAAATACCAGTCCTGCAGTGCTGCACGCCTACGATGCTTCCGACCTCTCACATGAGCTCTACAACAGCAATCAGGCCGCTAATGGTCGTGATCATTTCGGCGCCGGCAATAAGTTCATCACGCCCACTATCACCCATGGCAAGGTGTACGTAGGGACAACTAACAGTGTGGGCGTCTTCGGGCTTTTGCCCTAGGAGCATTCCGCCGCCGTTGTGGCTGTAGGTCGCGATCCGCTGGATGGCGTCTACGCGGCAGAGCGCTGAAGGCGTGGTATCTAGTACACCGGTGCCAAGCCTCAATCCACGCCCTCTACCTGCATCCTTGCAAGGCTAGCTGGCCAGGGGGGCGGCTTGACCGATGGCTTTCGGGCCTTTTGTTCTCACCGTCGCCGAGAAAGCTGCCGGCGTAAAGGACCATGACCGTCCTTCTTCGCCAGAATGAACTGACGTAAGTGCCTGTCTCACTTGGTTCGCCCTAGAATCCTTCCAGCA
>DATDGP010000340.1:0-3180 GCA_036522035.1 Terriglobales bacterium | reverse complement strand
AAACCTTTCGTGAATGGTGACAAGTGGTGACG
Organism: Terriglobales bacterium; assembly: GCA_036522035.1. Taxonomy (GTDB): domain Bacteria; phylum Acidobacteriota; class Terriglobia; order Terriglobales; family Acidobacteriaceae; genus Angelobacter. The sequence continues at coordinate 3,148 of DATDGP010000340.1, read as the reverse complement.
AGTTGCAGGAAATCTCGAAAGAACTGCCGGTGCTTACCCAGCAAATTCAATGAGATAAGTGGTAGGCCCGAATGGACTCGAACCATCGACCTCTTCCGTGTCAAGGAAGCGCTCTAACCAACTGAGCTACGGGCCTATATGCTGGCGGGCTCAACCATTCTACCGCATCGGCCTGTTGGTCGTCGTTGTACCGCCGAGTGGTGCGTCGCGTTGAAACGATAGTAAGAGTCCTTTCGGGATAGCGGAAGTTCAATTGCGCAGCGAATTCCAGAGATAAATTTGTTGTGTAGAACTCATACGCCGGCTTGAGCTGCGGAGGGTCGGCCGCGCTCGGCAAAGACCTGCAAACGGCACCAAAGGAGGACGAAGAGCGCAACATCGAAAGCGGCATAGGCAAATTGCGTACGTGAAACCCCGGTTCCGAAAGGAAACCAAATTCCCTTCACCCCTAGTTGCGAAAGCTCCTGTGCAAACAGGCCGACGGATACGAGCAAAAGAGCAGGGATCGCCAACCACGTCTCGCGGCCCTGTCGGGTACCGCGATATGCGATGACAACGGTGAGTACAACAAACAGTAGGCGGCTCCACGTAATCCCCAAGCCGGCCGTGCGGTTGAGCCAGACTGGAAAGACGCCGTAGAACCAGGAGCGACTCAAGAACTGAGCGATGATGTAAACGGCCAGCAGGAGCGCTACCACGATACGAATCCAGTCTGTGCGCGGCAGCCGAAACCAGGCGCGCCACGCCATTGTCCAGGACGCCAGGTAGAGCGGCACCAACAGAACGACGCTGATCAACTCGAAGCCATGAACTGTTTCGAACTGCCCCCAAAAAAATACCGCCTGGTTGGCGCGATAAAGGGCCGTGAACAACAGCGCCGCGCCGAGCCAGAGGTACGCTGGGTTGGCCCGATCGAAGGAACGAAGGCACCAAGCCATGGCGCCGAGCAAAATGAAAACGAGTGCTTCCAGTACTTCGACCACGTAGCCGGCTATGGTCTGCTGCCACTGCATTAGGTAGCGTGCATGGATAGCGCCTGCTTCGCCGATCACAGGCGCGATATGAATGCCGCCGGCGCTCGGGTCGCCGAGGTCCCATGTCCCCATCCACACGCGGAAGGCGATCAGGAGAGTTCGCTTGCCGTCCTTGCCGTCCGAGGTCGGTAATCGATCCAGCGCAAACATCCGGGGCTGGATGCTGAATACCGTTGGCGACCGCCCGGCAAAGCGGCCCGCGCTCCCTAGCAGTTTTCCATCGACAAAGATCTGGTAGGCGCTATCCACAGCGGGTGGTCCGGCTAGAGCGAGCGACTCGCCGGCGGGCGCTTGCACAGTTACGCGCAAGCGATACCACGCATATCCGCTGTAGCCAGAGTGTCCCCTCGCGCTCCAACCGGGTACGTAGCCCGTGAGTCCTACGTCGTCATCGTGAGCGCCCGGCGACGCGGTGAGATCGACGGTCTCCCACGACGAGTCATCAAAATTGGGGTCGGACCACCGAAGATTGTCTCCGATGTGGAATTTCCAGGGCCCGTTCAACTCGACTGTCGACCGCCCTAGCGAGATCTGAACCGGCGCATCCTCCAACGCCACTATGCGAGATGGAAAGGAGATCGCCAGACACGTGATCGCTGCTATGAGGACCCGCGCCAGCCGGTTGCGTAAAACGGCTCTCGACGGCTGAACAACCGTGGGAGTGATCGATAAGAAGGTTGGACGGCCAGAGTCTTCGACCATCGCCTGCCTCCAATCTCATTTATATAACCATATCAAACCATTTGATATGGTTACAGACGATGAGTTATAAACGAATCAGAAGAGAGGCGTCAAGCAGAAGCGAAGAGGGTTCTCAGGGACGACGGAACTGTGATGCTTATGGGCAAACTTCCCATGCCGTCTGAATCCGTACCTCGAACCCACGACTTTCAGTCGATCGGCGGCAACCTGGCCTTGGACTTCATCAATACCGTGGGGAACCGGCTGGGAAGCAGCCGGGAGTATTTGACCTCCGTCGCCGAGGTGACGCGCTGGGCACGTCTTGTGCGCTTGATCCCGAAACGCCGGGTATTGTCGATCACCGGTTCGCATCTGGCGCTCCTGATCGTCGTGCGGGAAGAACTTTATGAACTGTTCCGGCCTGTAGCTACGGGCTCGCAGGTGTCTCCAACCAGTCTAGAACGCCTCAACCGGCGGTTGCGGGAGGTCTCCCCACGGCACCAGATCGTTCGCGGCGTGGGCGGATTTAGGTGGACCTGGGACACAGACATTTCTCGGCCGGAATATCTACTTGGACCTGTTTTGTTGGACGCGGTGGACCTTTTGACTTCCGGCAGGTTCGCGAAGATCAGACAATGCTCAGACGAGGCTTGCGGGTGGCTTTTCCTGGACCGGTCGCAAGCAGGCAAGCGCCGATGGTGCCGCATGGCCGATTGCGGCAACCGATACAAAGCCCGTCGCTACTACCGACGTAAGCAGGCAGGATAATCACGGCTTGGGCCTGGGCACGGCCGCGCACATCCGGGCACGATTCAGAAGCAGTTCACGCTCGCAGGCGTTTTTGGTGAGCGACGCTGCGCGCTCAAACTCGACTCGTGCTTCGGCATGACGATCGAGTTTGACCAGGAAATCGCCGCGCACGCTGGGAAGCAGGTGATAGCCCTCGATTCCAGTCTCGAACCTCAGCGCGTCGATCAGCTCGAGACCTGCTACGGGACCGAAAGCCATCCCGACCGCCACGGCGCGGTTCAATTCCACAACCGGCGAAGGCATCCGCTGGGCGAGTTCCCCGTAAAGCGCGACAATGCGCTGCCAATCCGTTTCTTCGGGGGCGCGCGCGCGTGCATGGCATGCGGCGATAGCCGCTTGGAGCGTGTAAAGGCCGCGTTCATGGCTGAGCGCTTCGGCGCGTTCGAGTGCCTGAAGACCGCGCCTGATCAGCAGTTGATCCCACAGCGCACGATCCTGGTCGAAGAGCAGGACCGGCTCGCCTTGCGGGCCCACCCGTGCTCTAACCCGCGATGCCTGGATCTCCATCAGCGCCACCAAGCCATGAGCTTCCGCTTCTTGCGGGACCAGTTCAGCCAAAATGCGTCCCAGACGCAGGGCCTCTTCGCACAGCGATGGCCGCATCCAGTCCTCGCCCACAGTCG
>DATDGP010000339.1:0-11625 GCA_036522035.1 Terriglobales bacterium | reverse complement strand
AGCACCTCGGTCAGGTAAATCGGGCTGGTGTATCGGATTTTGTGCGAGGCGATCAGTTGAGCCGCGGCGCGCGAGTAAAATCCTGCTCTCGAATGGGTGGTTTCTGCTTTGTAAAGGTCGCACTACAATGGCACACATGAGTGGCGGGGCATCAAAACCACTTTTTGGAGAGGAGCAGTAGATGGCGAATCTCTTGGCGACGAAGCCCCTCAAGGTCATCATGGAAGAGGCGCAGGAGGGCGGCGAGCACTCCTTGCGACGCGTATTGGGCCCGACGAATCTGATTACCCTGGGCATTGGCGCCATCATCGGGACCGGAATATTTGTTCTCACGGGCACGGCTACCGCCCGAAATGCTGGACCCGCCATTGTGCTTTCCTTTGTGTTGGCCGCCTCGGTATGTGTTTTTGCCGGTCTCTGCTACGCCGAGTTTGCGTCTACGATTCCCGTCGCTGGCTCGGCCTACACCTACGGCTACGCGACGTTAGGCGAGATTTTCGCCTGGATTATCGGCTGGGACCTAGTTCTGGAATACGCTTTTGGTGCTGCCACCGTGGCCACCGGTTGGAGCGGCTATTTCATCAGTCTCCTGGGTGACTTCCATATCAAACTGCCGGCTTCGATCGCCGGGACGCACTGGGACGAATTTGTCTACTACAACAATCATTGGGAAAACCTTACGAAGATCGCTCCCAAGCTGAAGATGCTGGGCATCGATCCGAATACCCTGCAACATACGCACGGAGTCTTTAACCTGCTCGGGTTCTGCGCTATCGTCTTTTGCACTCTGGTTCTGGTGATCGGGATCAAGGAGTCAGCGAATTTCAATTCTGCCATTGTCTTGATTAAGGTGGCCGTGTTGATCGTGTTTCTAGGGATCGGCATCAATTATCTGATGCACCACCCAAGCTTGATTTCGGCCAACTGGCATCCATTCATTCCTCCGCCCACCGGGGTACGCGGCCAGTACGGATGGCAGGGGATCAGCGCCGCCGCTGCAATCATCTTCTTTGCCTACATCGGATTCGATGCCGTGTCGACTGCGGCGCAGGAAGCCAAGAACCCGGCGAGAGACATGCCCATCGGCATTCTCGGGTCCCTGGTAATCTGCACGGTGTTGTACATCCTGGTAGCAGGCACGCTGACAGGATTGGTCAACTATCGGGATTTGAACGTGCCTGACCCTCTCGCCGTCGGTATTGATGTGGCCGGGCGCCGCTGGGGCAGTTTGCTGGTCAAGATTGGGGCGTTGATGGGCCTTACCAGCACCATCGTCGTGATGCTTCTCGGGCAATCGCGGGTATTCTTCTCCATGTCGCGCGACGGACTGTTGCCGGGTCTGTTCAAGGCCGTCCACCCTCGCTTCCGCACGCCGTGGATCTCTACGCTCACAGTCGGTTTCTTCGTTGCCGCGCTGGCTGCGGCGTTCCCCATCAACTTGCTGGCCGAGATGGTGAACATCGGCACGTTGCTGGCGTTCATCATCGTTTGCGCGGGCGTGTGGATCATCCGTCGCCGCCATCCCAACCTCCGGCGGCCCTTCAAAACCCCCTGGGTGCCAGCGGTACCGATTCTCGGGATCCTGATTTCGGCGTACCTCATGTACAACCTGGCTGTGACGACCTGGATCCGCTTAGGGGTTTGGCTCGTGATCGGAATGTTCATCTACTTGCTTTATGGGCGAAACCACAGCCGAGTGCAACGAGAGCTGGCCGCAACAACCGTTACTTCAAGCAAATAGCCTCAACGACAAGCCTCTGGACCTCCGCATCCGAGGAGGTTTTTGTTTTAGAATCGAGCCGCGCGCAGGTGCGGCGCCAACTCTGAGAGGCTTTCGTCTGCTCAAAACCGTCTCTTTGACCCTGCTGCTGCTCTCGGCGGCGGGGACGGCGGGATTTCATTTCATCGAACACTGGAGCTGGTTTGACAGCTTCTATATGGTGGTAATCACCCTGAGCACCATCGGCTATGCCGAGGTGCACCCGTTGTCGCAGGCAGGGCGGGTGTTCAATACCGGCCTCATCATCGCCGGTGTAGCCCTGGTTTTCCTGATGATCGGTGCGCTGACACAGGCTTTGCTAGAATTCGAATTGGTCAAGGTTTTTGGAAGGCGCAGGATGGAACGCGAAGTCGCCAACCTGAGAGATCACTACATCATCTGCGGCGCGGGACGTGTCGGCCACAGTGTGGCGCTCGAGTTGGCACGCAATTCCTGTCCGTTCTCGATCGTCGAGAGCGAAGAGAAGAGCATCGCCGATCTGGATGCGAAGTGGCTGGCGATCCTGGGCGACGCGGCCAGCGAGAAGACGCTGCGCGAAGCCGGGATCGAGCGCGCGCGGGGGCTGGTGGCTGCCACCACGACTGACGCCACCAATATCTATATAGTCTTGACGGCCCGCAGCCTGAATCCGCGCCTGAAGATCATTGCTCGGGCCAGCGAGCAAAGGGCTGAAAAGCACCTTAGGACTGCCGGCGCTGACGTGGTGATTTCGCCCTATGCCGCCGCCGGACATCGCATTGCCCAGAGCTTTTTGCGGCCCAACGTTCTGGACTTTCTCGACATCGCTACGGATCGTTCCGGAACCCTGGAGATGGTGATCGAGGAGATTCGTGTCGGAGAAAGCTCACCGCTGGCGGCCACGACTGTGGGCAGTTCGGGCATTCATCATCAATTCGGGATCATGATCCTGGCCATCCGCCGCGCCGATGGAAACACGCGCTTCAATCCCGCGGCTCAGGATCCCATCCGTGCCGGCGACTACCTGATTGCCATGGGCGAACCTCCGCAACTCGCCAAGGTCGAGATCCTGGCCATGCAGTCGGCTTCTTCATTGTCATGAAAATCGTTACCGCTGCTGAAATGCGCGAGATTGACCGTCTCACCACGGAGCAATACGGCGTGCCTTCACTGACCTTGATGGAAAACGCCGGGACCGCGGCGGCTGACTTCGCGCGACAGCATTTCGACTTCGGCTCCGTCGCCGTGATTTGCGGAAAGGGTAACAATGGCGGTGACGGTCTCGTAGCTGCGCGAAAACTGAAGGAAGCAGGTAAGCAAGTCTCGGTCATTGTGCTAGCGGAAGGCGCGGGCGCGCTTCGCGGAGACGCTCAAGTGATGCTGAAGAAGCTCCCGGTTCAGCCACTTTGGGTCAGCGACGAAGCCGGGCTTCTCAACGCCGAAGTCCAGCATGCGCTCCAAGCCGAGCTGATCTTGGACGCCGTGCTGGGAACTGGCTTCAAGCCGCCGTTACGGGGGCTTGCGGCCAAGGTCGTCGAGGCTATCAATAGTCTCCGGGGCTGGGTGCTTTCTGTAGACTTGCCTTCTGGAGCGGACGCCGACAGCATGGTCACCGCAGAGAGAAAAGCGGCTCTTGTTCATGCGGATGCTATCGTCTCTTTCACTGCGCCGAAGCCCGCCTTGGTGTTTAGCCAACTGACAGACGGACCAATCGCGATCGCACAAATTGGGTCGCCCTCAAAACTGGTCTCGATGTACGGACAGTTGGAGGAGTTGATTCGCGGCGAGTTCACGCCCGGGCTTGTTGATAAGGGAGCCGAGGTTGTTCAGGCAACGACTGGGTCGGAGCACGCTAGATCTGGCATGGATGTGATCGTCAGCAGCGACGTTCAGGCGCTCTCCGTGCCGCGCCGCGTCGATGCCAACAAGGGAAATTTTGGGCATGTTCTCGTGATCGGCGGATCGGTCGGCAAGTCAGGCGCGGCCGCCATGGCGGGCATGGCGGCGCTGCGCGCCGGTGCGGGTTTGGTCACTGTGGCTTGCCCAAAGTCTGTGCAGCCAACCGTAGCGGCGATCGCCCCCGAGTTGATGACGGAACCTTTGCCGGAGACCGACAAGGGCACGGTTTCTCTGCTGGCCCTGGCTAGGCGGGAAGAGCTCTTGCAAGGCAAAACCGTGGTCGTTATCGGACCGGGGCTTTCTCGAGTTCCCGAAACCGCCGAGTTCATCCGCGATTGGGTAGGTATCTGTCCGGTCTCAGTGATCGTGGACGCAGACGCCCTTAATGCTTTTGCAGGACAGGCCACCGACCTTCAGCCCGGCGGTGATAACGACCTTTCTTCATGCGTGCTGACCCCGCATCCGGGCGAAATGTCGAGGCTAATGGGATGGAGCATTGCGGACATCCAGAACAATCGCGTCAATGCGGCCCGGCAAGCGGCCGCCTTGACCGGAGCTTGTGTGGTTTTGAAAGGTCACAACACCGTCATTTCCAGCCCGCAAGGCCACATTTGGATCAATCCTACCGGCAATCCCGGTATGGCCAAGGGCGGCTCGGGGGATGTACTCTCCGGGATCGTCGCCGCAATCCTCGCGCAGAGTCCCCCTGGAAGCGGAATATCGGGCGGGAAGGCGGGCTATCAAATTGCGGAGCCGCGGGATCTCAAGCAAGCATCCGCTTTGCTCACGGCAGTCTATGTGGCCAAGGCAGTCTATCTGCATGGTCTGGCAGGGGACATCGCTGCTTCGATCAATGGCGAAAACTCCATGATCGCCACCGACATCATAAACTGCCTGGGTGAGGCCTTCGCGATTTCCGAAGAAGAGGCCACTGGCAAGTTCGTTTACCTGCAGCGATGAAGACTTTCACCACCCACTCGGCTGACGAGACCACCGAACTAGGCCGCAAACTCGCCACCCATTTGAAGCCGGGGAGCGTAGTGCTCTTACGGGGTGAGCTGGGCGCGGGGAAGACCACGATGGTGAAGGGGATCGCCGAAGGCCTTAAAGCCGCAGAAGCCGGATCTGTTACCAGCCCGACGTTTACCCTCGTCCACGAATATAGCGGACCGAATGTGATTCTCTATCACATCGATCTCTACCGCATCGACACTGAGCGCGAGCTGGATACACTGGCTCTCGATGATCTGATGGCCCCGGACAGCATCCTTCTAATCGAGTGGGGAGACAAGTTTGAACGCTTCGTCCGGGAGCGCGACACCGACATCGCGATCGAACACGCTGGAGGGGACGAGCGGCGGATTTCTGTCAGCAATTAGCAAACGGCAGCTAACAATTTTTCAGAACCCCATGATGTTGTAGCCGCAATCCACGTAGAGAGTCTCTCCGGTGATACCGCTGCCAAGAGGCGAGCAGAGGAAGAGGGCGGTGTCTGCGACCTCTTTTACTTCCACGTTGCGCCGCAGAGGAGCGTGCTCGGCGTGGTTCCTGAGCATGAGGCCGAAATCGGCCACACCTCGCGATGCCAGGGTCTTGACCGGACCGGCAGAGATGGCGTTCACGCGAATATTCTTTGGACCAAGGCTGTTGGCCAAGTAACGGACAGTCGCTTCCAGAGAAGCTTTGGCGACTCCCATCACGTTATATCCAGGCACGACTTTTTCTGCGCCGAAGTAGCTCAGGGTAATCACGCTTCCGCCTTCCGTCATCAGCGGGGCTGCGGCCCGGGTAACGGCGATCAGGCTGTAGACACTCACGTCGTGGGCAATGCGAAATCCCTCGCGAGTGGTGTTCAGGAAGTCGCCCTTCATGTCTTCGGCCGGCGCAAAGGCCACGCAGTGCGCCAGGGCGTCCAGACGGCCATAGCGTTGTTTGAGCTGGGTGAAGAGCTGCTCGATTTGGTCATCGCTGGTTACGTCGCACTGAAAGGACTCGGCTCCGGGCAGCGAGGCTATCAGATCATGGGCCTCCGCCTTCATACGTTCGTTCATGTAGGTAAGGGCCAGCCGGGCGCCCGCAGCACTGAGGCTCTGCGCGATCCCCCAGGCGAGGCTGCGCTTGTTGGCTACTCCGAAGACGACTACGTTCTTGCCTTCCATTGTCGACATAAGCTTGAAACCATCAGACCCCGACAGAATACAGGATGGACCCGCGCCAGGGAAACTCGATGGATTGTCGCGGCATCTAATTTCGCGCGTGAAACGCACCACAGGCGACACCATTGCGTGCGTCGAGAGACTGGTCTAATGATTAGTTTTACACGATGCAGCTCTGCCCGGCTTTAAAAGAGGGTCAAAAACCAAAAAAGATGGACATTCTTCAGGTCCGGTTCTACCATTTCAGCGATTTTTAAGTTTGCTTCCGGAGCCCCGAGCTCGATGGAGGGACCAGCGAATTCATCACGAGGATACCGTATTTGCCGTCCTGATTTCCCGACAGGAGGAGAGCGCTATGGATTTGTCAAGACGTGAATTCTTCAAGGTAGGAACCGCGGGAGGCGCAGGCGTACTGTTGCTCGGGTTTGACGCCCGTCCCGCCCTGGCGCAGGCCAAGACACTGAAAATCGCGCGCACCACGGAAACGCGATCCACCTGTCCCTATTGTTCCGTCAGCTGCGGTGTGATTATTCACACCCTGGGCGATAAGGCCAAGAACGTGACCGCCCAGGTGGTGCATGTGGAAGGCGATCCCGATCACCCGATCAATCGCGGCACGTTATGCCCCAAGGGTGCGTCGCTCTACAACGAGATTCTCAACGATCGCCGGCTGCTCAAGCCGGAGGTGCGGCGCCCCGGCTCGGATAAATGGGAGGACATCTCCTGGGATCAGGCGATTACCGAGATTGCCCAACACATCAAGAAGACCCGTGATGCCACCTTTGTTGAGAAGGACGCGGAAGGCCGTACTGTGAATCGTTGTGAAAGCATTGCCTTCAACGGCGGCTGCACCGACACCAACGAGTTCAACTACCTGGTCGTAAAGACCATGCGCAGCCTGGGCCTGTGTTACATAGAAAACCAGGCCCGTGTTTGACACGGCCCCACGGTCTCAAGTTTGGGACCAACGTTCGGGCGCGGCGCAATGACCAATGGCTGGATCGACATAAAGAACACCGACATGATGTTGATCATGGGTGGAAATCCGGCAGAGTGTCATCCTTGTGGGTTTAAGTGGGTGGTTGAAGCCAGGAAAGTGCGTAACGCCAAGCTGATCGTGGTGGATCCGCGGTTCCAGCGCACGGCGTCGCAGGCCGATCTGTTCTGTCAAATCCGCTCGGGCACCGACATCGCTTTCCTGGGCGGGCTGATCTATTATGCGATCCAGAACAATCGCTACAACAAAGAGTATCTAACGAACTGGACGAATGCTGCCTTCATCGTGAAGAAGGGATTCAAGCTGCCGGAGGACGGGCTGTTCTCCGGGTTCGATCCCGCGGCGATGAAATACGACGTTTCCACCTGGAACTATGAAGAAGGAGGCAACGTCACCGGCACCGCGGCTGCAGCAATCGCAGCAGGTGACGGTCCGGGCGCCGCGGCTGCGCTGGCCGTGTCTGTGGCCGCAAAAAACGGTGCTCCGGCTGCTCCATCGTTGCCGCCCGACGCCGCCTACGATCTGTCCCTGGAGCATCCTCGCAGCGTCTTCCAGTTGCTCAAGAGGCAGTATTCGCGCTACACGCCGGAGATGGTTTCGAGCATCACCGGCATTCCCGCCAATGAGTTGACCAAGGCTTGGGACCTGTTTACCTCCGTCCGCAAAGATGGAGACATGAAGAAGGCCGCAACCATCATCTATGCAGTGGGCTGGACCCAGCACAGCTTTGGAACGCAGATCATTCGCACCGCGGCCATGGCCCAGTTGCTGATGGGCAATGTGGGACGAGCCGGTGGAGGCGTCAACGCGTTGCGTGGGCACTCTAACATCCAGGGCGCCACCGACCTGGCCGGCGTGTTCGATATCCTGCCCGGCTATCTCAAAGTTCCGCTTCCCACAGACAACGATTACACGACCTATGTCACCCGCATTACACCAAAACCCTCGAAGCCCAAAGAATGGGACTCCTACAACTATTGGTCGAACACTCCCAAGTTCGCGGTTTCATTCTTCAAGGCGATGTACGGCGATAATGCGAAGAAGGAAAACGATTGGGGCTTTCAGTACCTGCCCAAGATCGACCGCAACTACTCCTGGGTCAACCAGTGGAACGACATGTACAACGGCAAGGTCAAGGGCCTCCTTACCTTCGGCATGAACGGCGTAATGATCGGGCCAGATTCGCAAAAGAATATTGACGCGTTGAAGAAGGCCGACTGGCTGGTGGTCGGCGAGATTTATCCCGACGAGACCAGCGCGTTCTGGCAGTCGCCGGGAATTACGGACGACGAAAAGAGACAAATACAGACGGAAGTCTACCGCTTGCCCTGCGCCGGTTTCGCCGAGAAGGACGGCACCTTCGTGAACTCGGCTCGCTGGCTGCAGTGGAAGTGGGTTGCAGTCCCGCCTCCAGGAGAAGCCAGGGTTGACCAGGAAATTCTGGCGCGGATCTTCCTCAAGGTTCGCGAGCTGTACCAGAAAGAAGGCGGGAAATTCCCGGATGCCATTCTTGCCGCGTCCTGGGCCTATACCAACCAAAACAATCCATCGTTGGTGGAGGTGGCCAAGGAGATCAATGGCAAAGCGCTGGCCGACATCAAAGATGAGAAGCAAACACCGTCGGAGTGGAAGGCAGGACAACAGCTTCCAGGCTTCGGCTGGCTCCGCGATGACGGAACCACCTCTTGCGGCAACTGGCTCTATTGCGGCTCTTGGCCCGACTCAGGCTCGAACAGCCAGCGCCGCAATACCGACGATCCTTCCGGTTTGGGGATTTATCCGACCTGGGGTTGGTCATGGCCCGCTAATCGTCGCGTGATGTACAACCGGGCTTCTTGTGATCTCAATGGCAAGCCGTGGGATCCAAGCCGCAGACAGATCTGGTGGAACGAGGCAACCGGAAAGTGGGCTGGGAATGACGTGCCTGACTTCAAAGCGGATTCGCCTCCGAAGGATCATATGGGCCCGTTCATCATGAATCCTGAGGGCGTAGGCCGGTTGTTCGTGCCGCTGGCAGCCCTGGCCGATGGGCCTTTCCCTGAGCATTACGAGCCGATCGAAAGCCCGGTGGCCAACCAGCTCCATCCCCAGCAGTCCACGAGCCCGGTGGTGAAGAAGTTCACAACGCCGCTTGATAAGTACGGCGACCCCAAAGACTTCCCCTACATCTGCACCACCTACCGCTTGACGGAGCAGTATCACTACTGGACCAAGAACAATCCCGTGAACATGCAGTTGGTGCCGGAGCCCTTCGTCGAGATTCCTGAGGAGCTGGCGACCCAACTGCAAATTAAGGGTGGGGATAGAGTGAAAGTCTCGAGCATTCGCAGCAGCTATTACTGCAAGGCCATGGTGACCAAGCGTATCCGGAAGATGAGCATCGCCGGCAAGGAGACTTTCCAGGTTGGGATACCCATTCACTGGGGCTATAAGGGACTTCCTGATGGGCGTCCTGAAGAGCAACGCACACCGGCAAATCTTCTTTCGCCCACAGTAATCGACCCCAACGCTTATACGCCAGAATTCAAGGGTTTTCTGGTGAAGATCGAAAAGGTCTAGGAGATACGCCATGAGCAACGAGATTCTGGAAGTCAAAGCGATCTCCGGCCACCGCGGTGGAACCCCTGGTCGCGGCGTTTCGCGCGCTTACGATGTCTGCAAATTGGTGGATACCACCACTTGCATTGGCTGCAAGGCTTGCGAGGTTGCCTGCCTGGAGTGGAACGGTTACGATTTCCGCGAAACCACCTTCGATAACACCTACCAGACCATGCCGGAAACGGCGTGGAATTTCTGGAACCTGATCAAGTTCAACGAATACTCAACCGACGATGGCGTGCAGTGGCTCATGCGCAAAGACCAGTGCATGCATTGCGAAGAGCCGGGGTGCCTCGAAGCCTGCCCGGCTGATGGCGCGATCGTTCAGTACACCAACGGGATTGTCGATTTCAACCAAGACAACTGTATCGGGTGTCAGTACTGCGTAACCGGGTGCCCGTTCAACATCCCCAAGTTCAACGCCGAGACCAAGAAGGTTTACAAGTGCACGCTGTGCTCGGACCGCGTGGGCGCGGGCCTGGAACCGGCGTGCATCAAGGCTTGTCCTACCGGCTGCCTCCATTTCGGCAGCAAAGACGACATGCAGATCGAAGCCGAAAAGCGCGTAGTCCAGTTGAAGGCCAACACTTCCTGGAAGAATGCCGGAGTTTACGATCCCGAAGGCGTAGGCGGCACGCACGTGATCTACGTGCTCGGCGACGCCAGAGATCCTGAGAAATACGGAGGCCTCCCGGCCAATCCCACCGTTCCGATCTTTGTGCGGTTGTGGAAGGGCCCACTGAAGTGGTTGGGGGGGGTTGGCATGGTTCTTGGAGTGCTGGGCGTCTTCATGCATCGCGTCCGTTACGGTGCCAAGCGAGTCGAGGGAGAGGAGCACAGGTCATGAGCAGCGGAACCATCACGCGAGCAGGAACCCAGGCCCCTGAAGAACAGATTGTCCGCTATAGCTTCGACGAGCGAGCAAACCACTGGATCAACGCGTTGTCCTACAGCTATTGTCTGTTTACCGGTCTGGCTCTGTTCACTCCCTTTCTGTACTGGCTGGCTGCGGTACTGGGCGGGGGCGCGACCATCCGCTTCTGGCATCCCTGGGTGGGACTGGTCTACGTCGCGAGCATTTTCTGGATGTACTCCGGCTGGAAGTCGTATATGGTCCCCATTCCCGAGGACGCGCAGTGGCGCAAGAGCATGAAGTATTACGTCACGAATCGCGACGATCGGGTCCCGCCGCAGGGCCGCTTCAACGCCGGCCAGAAGTTGTTCTGGAAGGTCATGTTCTGGTGCACGTTCATTCTCGTAATCACTGGGATCGTAATGTGGTTCCCGGAAAAAATGCCGCGGGGAGCACATTTCCTGCTTCCTATCACCGTTTTCATTCATTCAGCCACGGCGCTTGTCACCATCGCCGCCTTCATCATCCACGTTTATATGAGCGTGTGGATGACCCCTGGCAGCATGAAAGCCATGATCGATGGCAGCGTCTCCAGCCGCTGGGCGCGGGCGCATCATCGCCTGTGGTATGAAAAGGTGACCGGCCGAAAGAGCTGAGCCTGCATGAGATTTTCCTGGGACCGCCGCATCCAACGTGCGAGCGAGCTGGCCATGAAACACCGTGAAAGCTCTGAACTGCTCAATTTCTACCAGCAGCTTGCCCGCTTCCAAAAACAGATTTACGAAGGCCTCCCCTCGGCGACGGAGCACGATCTGGGCGTGCTGCTGCCTCATTTCTCCGGGCTGGTGGAGCTGGTACGGAGCACCGGATCGCCGGCTTTGAAACGCGCCGCAGTGGCGTTGGCTGAAGACTCTGATAACGACCGCTTGGCCTTGCTGGAAGGCATCTGGCAGCATCAGTTAGAGAGCCAGGCGTTAGCGGGAGAATATCCGTTTTTTGCTCAGGCCTTGCTTCAGCCCTACGCCGAGTACCTTGCCGACAAGACCAATTCGAGTAGCAACGGCACTCCTTCGTCTTGTCCCTTTTGCGGCTCCAGGCCCGTCGTGGCTGTGTTGCGCCCTGAAGGCGACGGAGGGAAGAGATCTTTAGTGTGTTCTCTATGCTCCACCGAATGGAATTTCCGCAGAGTTTTGTGCCCCAGCTGCGGCGAAGAAAATAAAGACCACCTTCCCATCTTCGCGGCGGAGGAATTCGAATATGTCCGAGTGGATGCCTGCGATACATGTCGCTGTTATATCAAGTCGATTGATATGACCAAGAACGGAAACGCCGTGCCGGTGGTGGATGAATTGGCTACAATTTCGCTCAATCTGTGGGCTGGCGA
>DATDGP010000338.1:0-1633 GCA_036522035.1 Terriglobales bacterium | reverse complement strand
CTCTTCAAACAGTTCCACCTTGGCTCTCCAATCCAACGGACTCCCCCTTCCGGGCTTAGGCCCGAATCAGGGTATCCGTTCGCTTTCCAAGGTGGGCCAAATTAGACCGCCGAAATGGGCCAGATCAGAGTACCGAAATCATCAGCAGAGCCGTCCATGAAATAGGTGGTTTTCTCTCAGCGCTAGTGCGCGCGCTGCCTGTGGCACCTTGCCCGTCTGCGGGACGGGCACCGTTCCCTCCTACTGACTGACGATTTGTGATTTCCTCGGACATGCTTTTCTCCTTTCGCCTCGCGATCTCGCGGGTCACTTCAAGGGCAGGGGGCGCGTGCTCCTGCGGCGGCTTTTGCGGGAGGGCCGAAAAAATCTCGCTTTGTGACTTGAACCATCGGTTGGCGGTTTTTGAACCATCGTTTGGCGGCGCGTTGTTCGTAAGTCCTTTAGATCCGCTGTTCGTCACCTCCTTCTGGTTTTGAACCATCGTTTGGCAGAAAGTGCAGATTTGTGCCCGGAGGAAGGAAGGGCAAAAAAGACCTTGCTTTTGCGTTGTGTATGTGAGTATAGTTACTCACATACATGCGCGAGACACCTGAGCACGTCATTCGATGGTTTCATACCGAGGTCCAGAAGCTCTTGCCTGTCGCTGGTGGGTCTCTTTGTTTGCGGAAGAGCCCCTGCATTCGTAAGAACTGCCCTGCATGCGCTAAAGGAGAGCTCCACGCCAGCTTTGCCTTGTATGGCCGGCATGCGGGCAAGCGATTCTCTATTTACGTACCTGAAGAACTTGTTCCCGACGTTCGTGAGGCGATCGCCAATGGGCGACGCGTGCAGGACCTTATTAGTGAAGCCGGGGTGCGCTATACCCAGGCCTTGAAAGCCAAGCGCAAGAAAGAATCCCGCCGATGAGGCGGCAAGCCTGCGGGTGGATCAGGGAATGCTGAGCGAGCAGGATTTCGCGATATGGGCCGAGCGGATTGGGGTTTCCAACGAGGCACTCTCCGTGGTGGCGCATATTCGGCGCTCGGATCCGGCGCGGCGGGTAGGCGGCGGCCAGGCGAATGTCACCGGTCGTTACCCCAGCAGAAAGATGGGAGTCACCATACAGTTTGAGAGTCACCGTGTGGAGTTGCCGACGGTGTACGAACTGGAACACGACGATGGAGTTCTGGAATATTGGGACCAGCCCAATTCCATCAAGCTGGACTACGTAGGTGCGCATGGACGGCACCTGGGGGTGCTGCATACTCCGCAGGGACAGAAGCGGGATGGGAGGAGTGCAAGACGGAAGAGGAGCTCATCCGGCTGTCGGAGCGCAACCCGAACCGATATTGTCGCGGTGAGGATCGATGGGTTTGCCCACCGGGCGGGGCGTACGCTGCACGCCTTGGCCTTTACTACAGAGTTCGATCTTCTGCCGATATTAATTGGCTTTTCCAGCGGAACATCCAGTTTCTTGAAGACTACCTGCGAGCCACCCCGGAGGTGAACTCCCTTTCTCGCGCAAGGGTTTTGGCCCAGATTGCAGCCCAGCCTGGGTGCTCGCTGGCAGATCTGTTCACGGCGACTGACGGTGATGTCACCCGCGACGAAATTTACTCCCTGATCGCTGCCGGGGATGTTTTCGTGGATCTGC
>DATDGP010000337.1:0-5378 GCA_036522035.1 Terriglobales bacterium | reverse complement strand
TCCATCACCGCGATCGAGATGGTTGCTTGATGCACGTCGAGCCCAATATACTTTTCGCTGTTCACCAGGGTGCTCCTTTCGTAGGTCATGATGCTTGCGCTCATACCCTACTCCCAAAGGGGCGCCCTTTTATAATGCGTTTTCATCAACCTGAAATCTCTTTTGCCCGAGATGTAGCAAAATGCGCTCGCGCGCAAACCATACTCAGGAAAAGTTGCGGAGCTTGCTCCAGGCCTGCTGGATTGGAGCTTTGAGCACACAGAACGTGACCGGCGCTCCCTGTTCCAGCCCCTGCACGCCGTACGGGACGGTCAGGTGCCCCACGAGACCGGCGGATGAGCACATCGAGGCGACGTCCGACGGTTC
Organism: Terriglobales bacterium; assembly: GCA_036522035.1. Lineage (GTDB taxonomy): Bacteria > Acidobacteriota > Terriglobia > Terriglobales > Acidobacteriaceae > Angelobacter. The sequence continues at coordinate 5,012 of DATDGP010000337.1, read as the reverse complement.
GTAGTCGACCATCAGCGCCTTCTTTGCCACAAGATCGCTGGGGAGCCAGTACCAGTCGCTCAACTGCGGGCTGACGATCACGGGCAGCGTTCTCTTGTCGCCGTAGATTTGTAGCGCCCCAGGAACACCATAAAAGGCCGAGATGATGATCGTTCCAGTTCGCTCCGAGTCCGGGAGATTGCCGTAGATCGACTCCACCTGGTGGGCAGTGTCCTCCCACCCCACGCTGTCTTTGAAAAGCTCGTTCTTGGCGTCGAGGCCGAGCGAGTGAATCCGGTTCGGCGGCGTGATGGGAAGCGTCAACTGAGCAAACGTGAGCAACTGGAGCACACAGGCAACGGCGACCGCGATCACGAAACCGGTTCGCAGCCTCGGGCGCTTGACGCTGCCCACCGCCATGAGCCCCTGAGCAAGCGCGATCGGCACAGTACCCACGGAGTAGTAGGACTTGCCCACGAACATGAAAAGGACCAGAGGCAGAAGGCACGCGATCCCGATCGGCCGTAGCGTGGAACTGCGAAACAGCGACACCAATCCCGCCACCCAGAGCGGAATCAAGAAGAAGAGATAGACCGCGATCAGGACCAGGTTAGCGACAAGGCCGCCGCCGGAGCCCTGGTGGTTGACAATGTAGGTAAGCGAAGGGAAACCTTTCGCAACCTGCCACACAAGGTTCGGCGCGCAGATGAGCAGCGCGATGCCGGCCGCGATCCACGGGTACCGCGTCCGCAAATCCGAGCGCAGCGCGGGAGTAAGTAGGACGGCAAGCCCGATGGAAGCCGCCAGACCTCCGATCGTGTACTTGACCTGGAGGCCAATGCCGAGCGAGAGGCCGAGGTAGATCCAGTACTTGGGCCGGTGCTCTTGGACCAGGCAGAGAAACCAGTAAAACGCGACCATCCATGTCGCCTCATCGAACGTCACGGTCTGATAGACCCAGTTTGCCCCCAGGAAGTAGGGCGCCGTGACGGCGATCAACAAGGCCAGGGCCTGCAGGCGGAGCGAGCCGCCAAGGCGCCTCACGTATGCGCCGGAGAGAACAACCATAGACACGCCTAGCAGCGTCGGGAGCAGGCGGAGGTTCCATGGCGTGGCTCCCAGGAGATCGGTCTCCAGACGCGCGAGCAGCGGCACGATCGGCGGAAAATCGACATATCCAAGTGCGAGATGCCGACTGCAGTCGATGTAGTAGAGCTCGTCGGTGTGGAAGCCGAGATTGCCGTTGGTGGCGAGATGCACGATGAGAACGATTACCGCCGCGCCCCCGAACAGAAGCGGAGCGGCAATCGGCAGCGGGCGTCGAACCCCGGTGCTGGTCGGCATCGCGGATAACGTAGCAGCCGACCCAACGCCTGTCAAACAACTGCCCCGCCGCGTGGAGAGGCCGGGGACAGACGGGACGTTTACCAATGCTGCCGATAGCTTAAGATGGACGAGCCGAGGCCGCGCTATAATCAGAAGCCATGGAAGCCAGCGAACTTCTCAAGCACGCGCTCGCGCTGCCCGACAAAGAACGCGCCGACCTCGCTGCCAGCCTGATCGACAGCCTCGATTCCACGATGGACGAGGATGTCGAGATTGCCTGGCAGGAAGAAGTCGTGCGCCGCCTGAAGGATTTCGAAACCGGTAAGGTGAAAGGCATTCCTTGGGAAGAGGTCCGGCGCGAAGGCCGCGCTCTCTTGAATGGGCAGTAAGCCAGTAACACTCCATCCCGAAGCGGATCGAGAATACTTGTCATCATTGGCTTGGTATCTGGGAGCGCAGCCCTCACCGCAGCCCAGGATTTCGAAAGCCAGTTTCAGCATGCGATTTCCAGCATCGCGGCGGCTCCGGAGCGTTGGCCCGCTTATCGTTTCGAGTGCAGACGCTACGTCCTCCATCAGTTCCCATTCTTCATCGTGTACCGTGTTTTTCCCTCCGAGATCTTTGTTGTTGCGGTAGCGCATGGTCATCGTCGCCCGGGATACTGGCGCAGCCGCGTGAAAAGGGAATCGCCGCAGTGAGAAGCGCAAGGGACGTCTTTCGCCGCCCGTAACTCATTGCTCACGGTTTTTCCGCGCTATACTTGCTTCATGTCTGGGGCTCCGCAACAAACAGGCAACAAGACCTTCTACCTCGAAACCTTCGGCTGCCAGATGAACGTCCATGACTCGGAAAAAGTCATTGGCACGCTTATCCACGAAGGCTACCGGCAGGTCGGGACCGTCGAAGAGGCGGACCTGATCCTCTACAACACCTGCTCCATTCGCGATAAGGCGGAGCAAAAAGTTTTCCATCGCCTGGCCGATTACAAAAAATTGCAGGCGCGGGGCAAGAAGTTCGGCGTGCTTGGCTGTGTAGCGCAGCAGGAAGGCGAAAAGATTTTCGAGCGGGCTCCGCACGTGTCGCTGGTGTGCGGGTCGGCTTCCTATCGGAAGCTTCCGGAGATGCTGGTGCAACTGGAGAGCGCACACGTTGCGAACGTGAATGAAGCGGCGAAATTTGAAGCCGGTCGCGAAGAAGCCCGAGTTCAAGCGGAACTTGAACTCGGCCACCGAATAGAAGGGAAGTCCGGAAGCCGAAAGCCGGAAGCCGGAAGCCGGCCCAGCCTGATTCGCATCACTGGTCTCGACGATCGCCACACGGATGAATGTTTCGAGACGGAATTCACCGCCCGCACAAATCCTTATCGCGGCTACATCACGATCATCGAAGGCTGCGACAAGTTCTGCTCGTACTGCGTGGTCCCGTTCACGCGCGGCAAAGAGCGCAGCCGCACCTCGGAGTCGGTGCTGGCGGAGGCTCGGCAGATGGCCGACCTGGGCTACAACGAGATCCAACTGCTCGGGCAGAACGTGAACTCCTACAAAGATCCGAGCAGCGATCTCAGGAAAAAGAAGACTTTTGCCGAACTGCTCGCGGCCGTCGGCGAGGTGCCGGGGATTCGGCGCGTGCGCTTTACTACATCGCATCCGCGGGACTTTGGGCGGGATATTGTGGAAGCGATCGACGCTGTACCGTCGCTATGCGACCACGTGCATCTCCCGGTGCAGAGCGGGTCGACGCGCGTGCTGGATGCGATGCAGCGGCTTTACAACCGCGAGCAGTATCTGGAACGCATTGCCTGGATCAAGGCGGCGAAGCGCGACATCAGCATGACAACCGATGTGATTGTCGGCTTTCCGGGAGAGACCGAGGCGGACTTTGGTGAGACTTTGACTTTGCTGGAAGAAGTAGGCTACGACAGCGTGTTTACTTTCAAGTATTCGCCGCGCCCGAACACGCCGTCGTTAAGTCTGGAGGATGCGATTCCAGATGAAGAAAAGGCGCGGCGGTTGGAAGTAGTAATGGCGCGCCAGAGAGAGATCCAAATCGCTCGCTACAAGAGGTATGTAGGAACAACATGCGAAGTGATGGTTGAAGGCTACAACGAAGCCCGCAATCAGTGGGTCGGGCGCACTTCGCAGAATAAGACCTTGAACTTTACGGCGAAGGTTGGGGATAGCAACGCTCGTGTGGACGCGGACGACTCGCCCGCGGCTTTTGTCGTTGCTTCATTAGCGCCATCCCTATCAAGCGCTACAGAATCTCAAGTGTCACGCGACTGCGGGCCGAGGGTGGGGAGTTACGTTTCAGTGCGAGTGACGGCTAGCTTTCCCAACTCGCTGGTAGGCGAAATGGTGGTATAACGAGGGCAATGTTTCGTTCCGTGCAGTATCCCAGGGAGGTCGGCAATCATGAGTGAAATCGAAATGACAATCCGCGGCCTCATGCTCGATCCGGTGACGCAGATGCCGATTGTTATTCTTAAGGGAGTGGCGGGCGAGCAGGTGCTGCCGATCTGGGTGGGGCATTTTGAGGCGCATGCGATCCAGATGGAGATGGAGAAAGTGAGCGCGCCGCGGCCTATGACGCACGATTTGATTAAGAATGTGCTGACGGGCCTGGAGACACAAGTGCACCGGGTGGTGGTGACGGAGTTGCGCGAGGATACCTTTTATGCGGTGATTTGGCTCGAGCGCGGCGGCGAAGTGGTGAGTGTGGACTCGCGCCCTTCGGATGCACTGGCGCTGGCGCTGCGTGTGGATTGTCCGATATTTGTGGATGAAGTGGTGCTGAAGAATTCGAAGATTGCCGCCAGCGCAAACGAGCGCCTCAGCAGCGACGAGCTGCGCAAGTACCTGGAAGGTCTGAACGATGAGGACTTGGGGAAGTACAAGATGTGAAGCTGGAAGCAGGCCTCGGACCTTTGACCTCGGGCGTCATACCTTTTACCGCTTACCGCAGACGTTGTAGTTTCGGGGCCACGCGAGGCGAGCTGCCTCGAAGCTCAGTCTTGCATAGCCACTGCGGCAATCTTAAGTTTACATAATACCTGTTATCGGACATTGCGGCACCGGTGCCAGCCGGGTCCACCGCCGTTCGAATCCCCGGCCTTCGAATTCGCTCAGCTCACTTTGGATGGGACAGTGGATTGGGGAGGGATGCTCCGACTACGGTTGAGCTTCGCTCTGCGAAGCTCAATCCACGCTTAAAATGACAGGGGTGCGGTGACGATGAAAGGCAGCTTGCGGCATTCTTCGGCTCGCTAACGCGCTCGCTCAGGGCAGGCTAAGAACTAAAAGCCCTGCCCTTCCCGGCGTTGCCCCCTTCGAATCCCTTTTCCTGCCCACCTGGACAACTTTTCGGGCTGGAGTGGGAGTCCAAATAAGCATAGGATTTAGTAGGCGCGGTTTGCCCTCCCGGGCAGACGCCCGTGTTCGGTGGAGGTTACTCACATGAACAAATCCACCTGGCCCAAAGCTGTTCTTGCAGCAATCGCATCTTTCACGCTCCTGTGTCTACCTCTGCCCGCTGTTGCGCAGCGTGGCGGTGGTGGCCATGGTGGCGGGGGCGGCGGTTTTCATGGCGGTGGTGGCTTTCACGGGGGTGGCTTCGGAGGTGGGGGCTACCACGGGGGCGGCTTCGGCGGATCTCACGGCTATGGCGGCTATCGCGGAGGTGCCTACGGAGGCCGAGGTTCTAACGGGGGC
>DATDGP010000336.1:0-28001 GCA_036522035.1 Terriglobales bacterium | reverse complement strand
AAAGAATGGAGCATCGCCACTGCGCTGCTGAATAGCGGCTGAACCGATGGTTCGCAGGAAACGGGGAAATTCACTTTCCCGAGTTTGCCCGGATCGCCTGCGGGATGCTCATGTTGGGCAGCCGCTGGTGCCACGAATGCGGCGCACACGCCTACTAGCAGCACCATGAAAACGAAGGTGAGTCGCTTCATGCTGGTCTCCTTGGTTACCAATTAGGCCTGGAATGAAGACAGCGACTATCAGAATCCTTGGCTTCATTCTGGGTGGCGACGGTAGCGAAGTCAAGTAATGCATGAATGCAGTCTCAGGCCCGGCGTTCGCAGTCGCGTATCCGCAGAGGTGTGACCTGGCTCGCAAAGGATCATAGCGAGTCTTGGAGGCGCGAAAGTAAGGCAAAACCGGCCATAGGGGTGATCACCGGTTTTGGCCTGGGGTTGAGCGGCAAGGAGCCAGAAGCTCAAGCAGAGAGGCGCTTACAGGACTTTTACACTCTTCTGGCACTCTCCTTACTCCGCGCCCAGCAAAAACATGCTCCTATAGGGACATAGCAATTAGGAGGCAGCTGGAATCATGGCATCGGTCAGTCAAACAAGAGTATTTCCCGAACGGACCCAGGATTCATTTCCCGAAGGGAGCCCGAGGCTGCGCACCATGGTGGTGGACGATTCCAACACTTTCCTGAAGGTTACCTGCTGCCTGCTAGATTTTGAGAACATAGTCGACCTGGTGGCCGCGGCCAGTGACGGAATGGAAGCGATCGATACAGTGACCCGGCTCAAACCTGCCCTGGTCCTCATGGATGTACACATGCCCGGGATCGACGGGCTGGCAACCGCGAGCTTGCTCTCGAGAATGTCCCCAGCGCCAGTGGTGGTATTGATGTCGAGCGACGACACGCCAGGACTGCGCGCCGCGTGCCGGACTGCCGGGGCTTTTGACTTTGTCCACAAGGAAAACCTCCGAACGGAGTTTGAGGCCGTCTTGCGGCGCCTGTTGCGAACGCAGACGAACTGTTAGCCGCGCAGATACATTTTGAAGGCAATGACTAGAAACCGTCTTTCTTAATTTCGACGAGCATTACGGAGAAACCCATGAAAAGAAACGCTATGAAGTGGCTGGTCGCATTTCTGGCTTTGGCCGGATTGACCGCGCAAGCACAAAAACCAATGCCCGATCCTTCCCAGATGATCCAGCATCGGGTGGACTTCCTTACCAACAAGCTGGGGCTGTCCGCATCGCAGCAGCAACAAGCGACCACGATCTTTACCAACGCATGGACGGCACAAAAATCGCTTCACAGCCAGATGCGAACGGCTCATCAAACTCTCGAAACGGCAGTAACGTCGAATGACGCGGCCGGTATCGAGCAGGCGGCCAACAACATCGGTACCCTGACCGCGCAATCGATCTCGACACATGCCAAGGCCGAAGCTGCTTTCCTGCAGACTCTGAACAACCAGCAGCAAAGTACCTATAGCCAGATGAAGCAACATCACGGCAGGCGGGGATTCGGAGGCCACGGCGGATTTGGCCCCGGCGGACCCGGAGGCGGTCCGGGCGGCGCTTAACCTCTCCTGATTGGTCGGAGGCCCAAGGGCGGCGAGAGTCCCCCACTCTCGCCTCAATTGGCGCCATCTTTACAATAACTTTACTTTCCCCTTTCTCCCTGTTTACCCAGGGCTTAGCGCTTCACATCTAAGCTGGAAGTAGAGAGACAATTGAAATGGCACTGGCGGCTTTGGCACTTAACCCGGTACAGCACGCAGCGCTTGCCTCCCCAAGGAAGCGGGTCGTTGTGGTGGATGATTCGTTGACCATCCTGCATGCTATCTGTTCGTTGCTCGAGCATCAGGACATCTTCGAGGTAGTTGGCCGGGCAGAGAGCGGCCCGGAGACCATCGAAGCGGTAACCAACCTGCATCCTGACGTGGTGATGATGGACGCCGATATGCCGGGCATGAGCGGTCTTCGGACCGCGCTCTTGCTGTCGCAAACCTCGCCGACGACTAAGGTCGTGCTTATGTCCATGGATGCGACGTCGCAATTTCGTCGAGCCTGTGCCGGCTGCGGCGCTTATGCTCTCATCTACAAGCCGAAATTCCTCAGCGAACTGGTGCGCGTCCTCGAAAACGGCGGCCCTCAAGACTGGAAGAAGAGCTTTCCCCGCGCCCGCCGCAAGACCAGTCGTCCTGTCTCTATAATGAGGTAGGGCAGATGTTTTCGGCCGGTTCGAACGAAATTAAACGCATGAAGGCTACGATCCAAGAACGCCTCTTCTGGTGGGTGGGCATACCTGCGCTGGCTGGAGTACTGATCGCGCTCGGAGTATTGCAATATCGCTGGAGCGGAGAAGTCAGCGATGCTACTCGAGCGCAGATGCAATCCGGCTTGCAGACGTCTCTGTTCGGATTCCGCCAGGATCTGGCGCGCGAACTGGGCGCTGCGTGCTTGGAACTGCGGCCATCCGGAGATGTCACACGCAGACTTCTGCCGTCGGAATTTAGCCAGCAATTTCAGCACTGGCAGCAAACCGCGGCGCATCCATCGCTGGTCGCACAGGTCTATGTGTGGCGAAACGCCAGTGGTTCCGCTCAGCTCCTTCGCCTGGACCCCAATCAGAACCAGTTGCAACCCACCCAGTGGCCGCCCGCCTTCTCTCAGCTCCGCCAACATCTGGAGGCGATGCCTATAGCGGCGGTCCGCATCGTCGGCCGTACACCGCATCATCATGCCGATCGGACGTCAGGCGAGACGCCAAGACGGCTGGCTGATCCGTTCCTCCCCTGGTTTGTCGACCAATCGATCCCAGCTCTGGCCTATCCCTGGCGGCAGCACCCAGTTTCCGGCGATGGGAGCAGTTTTCCCGCTGTAACCTGGATTATCGTCCAGCTCAATCCCACAGCTCTCGAAAAGGAAGTGTTTCCGGAGCTCACCCAAAAGTACTTCCGCGGAGACTATAAGGTAGCAGTACTGACTGGGACCGGCACGGAGCCGCCTCTCTATTCCTCGGCTGCCGGATTCGGCGAAACCAAGGACGCTGCCTACGACGCCGGCGTGAATCTTTTTGGTCCCCCTTTTCGCCGCAATGATCCCTTGCGTCCCGGACCCGAGTTCTTTGCTGCCGGTGGCCGGGCTTCGCCTCCTCCCGGGTCCCGGACACAGGCAGACGATCGCCGCCCGAGGCTGGAGCCGTTTCCGTACTCGGCTGAACAAGGCGTCTGGCAGCTCGTTGTCAAACACCAGCGCGGATCCGTAGAGGCCGTGGTCAACGCGCTGCGTCGCCGACACTTGATCGCCAGCTTTGGAGTGCTTGTGCTGCTGGCCGTGACCATGGCCATGGTATTGATCGCCAGTCAGCGCGCGCGCCGCCTGGCCGGGTTACAGATGAACTTTGTGGCCGGCGTTTCCCATGAGTTGCGCACACCTTTGGCGGTAATCTCCTCGGCGGCAGAGAACATCGCCCATGGCGTGGTTTCTGATCCTGAACAGCTCGCGCGTTACAGCGCCTCCATCCTTAAGCAGACACGCCAACTCACGCAGCTGGTGGAGCAGGTACTGTTGTTTGCCTCCACGCAGCAGAAGATGGGCCAATATCAACTTCGGCCTATCGACGTTACCCAGGTAATCGATGCGGCGCTAGAAGACACGGCCGGAATCGTGGCTGCGGCTGAAGTCAAGGTGGAGCGGACAATCGAGCCCGATTTGCCCGCGGTTGCCGCCGACTTCGCAGCCCTTTCCCAGTGCCTTCAGAACCTCATCACCAACGCCGTGAAGTACGGCGGGGACCATCACTGGATCGGCATTCGCGGGGTCGCGCAGCGCGAAGGCGGCCAGATCCGCAGCGTCCAGATCACGGTGGAGGACAAGGGCATAGGAATCTCACCCCAGGAAATCAAACATATCTTCGAGCCTTTCTATCGCAGTCCAGAGGTGGCTGGATCCAACGTCCACGGAACCGGATTGGGTCTGCCGCTGGCGCGCACCGTCATCGAAGCCATGCGCGGAAGTCTTACGGTCGAGAGCGAACCCGGACGGGGAAGTTCCTTTACGATTCATCTGACCGTGGCCGCCGGGTTGCGTTCGCCGGATCTTGAAACCGCTTCCGCCCCGATCCCGGGAGAGACCGCCGGCTTGTATCCATCATGACGGAACGCATCCTGATCATCGAGGACGAAGAAGATCTGCGTATGATTCTCAGCGACCGGCTGAAGGGAGAGGGCTATCTGCCGGAATCGGTCGCCGACGGAGAAGAAGGATTGCGCAAAGCGGTCACCGGCTCCTATGCGGTGATCATCCTGGATGTGATGCTGCCGGGCAAGAGCGGCTTTGACGTTTGTCGCGACATCCGCAAAGCGGGCCTGGCCGTGCCCATTCTCATGCTCACAGCGCGCGGCCAGCTCGTGGACAAAGTTCTGGGCTTGAAGATCGGCGCCGACGACTACCTGACCAAGCCCTTTGAGATGCTCGAGCTTCTCGCCCGTATTGAAGCCCTGGTGCGGCGCGCTTCCAGCCAGCCCGCCGAGCCTGCGGGGCGGCAACAGTTTGGCGACATTCAGGTCGACTTTCGCGGGACTACGGTCTATCGCGAAGGGGCTCCGGTTTCACTTTCCGCCCGCGAGTTTCGCTTGCTTCGGTATTTTGTTCAGAATCGGGGGAGAACCCTCTCGCGGGAAGTCCTACTCAAGGATGTTTGGGGCTATAGCGAGGATACTTTCACTCGTACAGTGGACGTTCATGTAGGCAGCCTACGCCAGAAACTCGAGAATGATCCCAAACAGCCGACCATGATCGTTACCATACCGGGCCTAGGGTACAAATTCACAGCCTGAAACCAGTCGTCAGATCTTGGCCTCGAAACGGTCGCAGTCACTTCGTCGTTCTTTCAGTCAACTGGCATTCTCGAGGATCACTACCAGCCGCCGGGGTCCGTGCGCGCCTTGCACTAGGATTTTCTCGATGTCGGCTGTCCGGCTCGAGCCGCTGATAACGCATGCGAAGGAATTCTCGGTGAGAATTCCCCGAGCCGAAGCCTGGCTCAGCGCCACCGCGAGGTCGGGCACGAGCTGGGACACTGAAGCCACCGCAATGTGGCAGGGAGCAACGACCGACGCGCCGCGCCCTCCGCATGCGGCGCTTACCAGAATCGATCCGGTCTGGGCGATGACTGCTTCAACGAGCGTGATCGTTGCCTGGGACGCCTCTCTGGGCGCACCATCGCTTGACCATCGAACCGGACGGGCGTTTCCTGTTGCTTCGAGCAGGCCGCGCATTCGTGGGTGATCCTGTACAAAGATTTCGCCCTCCGGAATCGAATCCAATACCAGCCCCAATTGCCGTGCGCTGTCCGCCGCATCGGCGGTCAACGAGCACTCCATCAAGTTGGCCTTCGCCTCCTGCTGAAAGCGAACGAGGGTGTCCGTGACCGGCTCAAATATTGCGCTGTAAGGAATCGCGGCAGCCGGCCCGGCCTCGACAGCGGGAGCGCTAAGAGCGGCGTGAATCCGTTGAAGGATCCGTTCGCGTCCGGGATTATCGGCAATGTTCATACTCTTCCCGCTTTCTTGAAGCGCGCTCGGAATGATTGCTGGGCTAAGGGAACGGGGGCTCGCTGACGGTTCCAGACGCGCATGGGATCGAGCCATGAGCCAGCGAGTCCCAAACTGTAGAGTGTGCGCAACCCCAGTCGTCCCACGCTTCCGGCCAAGCCATAGAGGCGCGGATTGAGCATAATCGTGCGCCAGAGGCGAAATTGGAGGCGCTCGCGGAGCTTGGTGTTCCGCCCTTCGACAAAATCGTGTCGGTTGTGAAGCAGATGATGGTGCAGATCGATTCCAACCGGACAGACCGTTGTGCATGCTCCGCAGAGCGAAGACGCGTACGACAAATGCGTGAATTGCGGGCCGCGCAGGTGGGGTGTCAGCACGCTGCCAATCGGCCCGGGATAAATAGTTCCGTAGGCGTGGCCGCCGATGTGGCGATAAACCGGACAAATGTTCAAGCATGCCCCGCAGCGAATGCAGTGCAGGACTTCGCGTTCCTCGGCGTTGGCCAACAGCCGGCTGCGCCCGTTGTCGACGAGTACGACGTGAAACTCTTCCGGGCCGTCGGCTTCTCCGGGCCGCCGCGGGCCTCCGATCAGCGTGCTGTAGGTGGTGATTCCCTGCCCGGTGCCGGAGGTCGCCAAGACCGGCCATAGCGTTGCCAGATCTTCTAGCCTCGGGATTATTTTCTCGATGCCAGTCACCGCCACGTGAATCCGAGGCACGCTCGTCGAAAGACGTCCGTTGCCTTCGTTGGTGGAGATGGCAACGGCACCGACGTCAGCGACCAGGAAGTTCGCTCCGGAGATTCCCATCTCGGCTCGGAAGAAGGCCTGGCGGAGTTTACGGCGAGCCGCGGCCATCAGCTCGGTGGGATCGTCGCTGAGCCCGGGCTCCAGCTCCTTGCGAAAGAGATCGCCAATTTGTTTTCGATTCAGGTGCATGGCCGGAGTCACAATGTGGTAAGGCGGCTCGTGGCGCAACTGCACAATGTATTCGCCCAGGTCAGTCTCCCAGGCCTGGACGCCTATCTTGCCCAGCGCCGCCGAAAGCTCAATCTCTTCGGTGACCATAGATTTCGACTTCACTACCGTCTTCACTCCACGACGTCGAGCCAGATCGCAGATGTACTGGCAAGCCTGCTCGGAATCTTCCGCCCAGAAAACGTGTCCACCGCGCGCAACAACGTTCTGTTCGAACTGGAGCAAGTACTTGTCGAGATGACTGACTGCTTCGTGCTTGATCTGCTGGCAATGGCGCCGCGCGGCCTCCCAGTCTTTGAAGCGAATCCGCCCTTTCTGATGGGCGGCGTGGTAACTCTCCATGTTGAGGCGAATGATCTCGCGATGCGCGAGATCAGCGGATTTCTCGGCGGCGTCGCGGAGAAAGCGCTGGGCGGGTGATTCGCTGGCGATCATCCCGATCTCATTTTGCTTTGCCGAACTCATGCCTCTCCCGTAATGATCCGTTCTCGGCGATCACTCGCGCGCCAGTATGCTCGCCAGATGAATCGTCCTTGCCTTGTCATTCCGTTTGCTCAAAATTCCTTGGACGTGCATCAGGCAGCTGGGATCGATGGCGGTGACGAACTCAGCACCGGTCACGGCAATACTCTCTGCCTTCGAGATCCCCATGGCCGACGATATGCCTTCAAACTTGGTGGCAAAGGTCCCGCCAAACCCGCAGCATTCGGCAAAGCGCGTCATCTCCAGCAGCTTTATATCACTCACCGAGCGCAATAGCCTGAGGGGCTCGTCACGAAGGTTGAGTTCGCGCAGGCCGTGGCAGGATGCATGATAGGTAACCGTGTGCGGAAAGCGCGCGCCCACGTCGGTCACGCCGGCAACCTTTACTAGGAATTCAGACAGCTCCAATGTGCGCCCGGCGATTGCCTCGGCGTCTGCGCGCGTAGTGCCCGACGACAGCAGATCGCGATAGAAGATTCGAACCATGGTGGTACAGGAACCTGACGGGCAGACGATATATTCCGCGTCTTTGAAAACGCGAAGGAAGCGCTCCGCGCAGGGACGAGCGTCATTCCAATATCCAGAGTTGAAAGCGGGCTGGCCGCAGCAGGTCTGGTCTTGCGGAAAAAACACTTCGCAACCTATGCGGCGCAGGACCGTGACCGTATCGATCGCCACCTCAGGCAGGAGTTGGTCGACGAAACAGGGAACGAAGAGTGAGACTTTTCGTGGCATGAATCAATCGGAGAAGTTTACTGCCCATTGGCTTCCCCTTCAAAATCCTCGCTCCGAAGCATCCCACCATGCGCAAGAAACTTCGGCTTCTTCCGTTCTACACTCTAAACCTCGAAAGGAGGACGAATGGCAATGCGCATACTGGGCTTTCTGCTTCTGGTGGTTGCGGTGATAGCGTTCAGGCAGCCACTGACCCCACAGGCCACACAGGCTGCCGATGAACCCACTTGGGAGTACCGTGTAGTCACCTTGGACCCGTATCGATGCACCTCGGAAGAGGCGATGACTGCGACTCTGAATGCCAGCGGCCGCCAGGGCTGGGAGCTAGTCGGTTATCAGGCGGCGCCTCTGCAATTCCCCAAGGATGTCGAGGGCTCTATCCTGATGCGCCCGGCCGCCACCGGCGCAGGCAAGGACGTATCCCCGCAGCTTGCCGATTCCTTCCAGGGAACCATTAACCTCAAAATGCCCCAACAGGTGCAGCCCGGCGCGTGCCGGCTGGTGTTCAAACGCGAATTCGCTGGGCCGGCCCACCCCTGATGCTGAATCGGATGATGATACGGTGATCCCTTACTGGGCAGCTGTCAGGGCTTTCTGGTCAGGGTGCCAAAGCCCCGTAGATCAGCTCTTGGCCGCTAATCCCAGCAGCTTGGCTGCGTTGCCGCCTAGAATCTTCGCGCGATCCTGGTCCGACACTCGCACGCCGTGCAAGCTTTCGAGCATCTTCTCGATGCTGCCGATCTGGTGGGGATAATCGCTGCCGGCCAAGATGTGATCTGCGCCGGCAAAGGTGATGGCCAGCTCGATGGCCCGGGGGTCGAAGTTGACGGTGTCGAAGTAGAACTGTTTGAGGTAAGAACTCGGCGGCCGGGAGATGTTTTTGCGACAATCCGCGAAAGCCTCGTAGCCGCGATCGAGACGCTCAGCCAGATAGGGAATGGCGCCGCCCAGGTGGCCGAGAACCCAGCGAATGCGCGGAAATCGTTCCGTAACCCCGCTGAAAACCAGGCTGGCCGCGGCCAGAGTGGTATCCATCAAAAAACCCACCAGAGGCATGAGCCAGTAGTCCAGCATGGCCTCCACTCCCACAGGGTTGGTGGGATGAATGTGAAGTATCGCGCCGGTTTCGTTCGCCAGCTCGTAGAGCTTCCAGAACCGTTGATCGGAGAGGGCCACGCCGTTGATGTTGCTGAACACCATCGCGCCTGGAAACTTCAGTTGCTCCATGGCGCGGCTGAGCTCGGAGACGGAAGCCGCGGGATCGCACAGAGGCAAGGTTGCCAGAGTAGCGTATCTTCCCTTCTTGTCGGCGACCACCCGGGCAAAAGCGTCATTGGTCAAGCGCGCCAGCCTGATTGCAGTTGCCGGTGCTTCGATGTGGGTGCCGGGTGTGGTCAGCGTGATGAGCTGAGTAGTCACCCCGCTCTCGGTGAGCACCTGATCGCGGAAGTCGATCTCGCGATGTCCACGCACCGCGATGTTGTAGTCGCCCGGGTAATGCAGGCAGGGGTTTCCTTCCGCATCGTGAGTGATGCGCACCGCGCTTGGTCCCCGTTCTAAGGCTTGGATATATTCTGGCGGGTAGAAATGGTTGTGGAAGTCAATGACCGGCATCAGCTGCAGCTTTCCTCGAGTGATGATGCGACCAGACAAAGTACACGGGAAGGCCCAAGACAATCAAGCCAAGGCCAACAACACTGTCGCCGGGGTTGGCGCGAATCTGGTTGATGACGATTCCGGCAGCCACAGCGACGAACAGGAGCGGCACCACCGGATAGCCCGGCGCTCGGAATGCCGGCTGATAGTCCGGCCGGCGGCGCAAGCGGAACAGCCCGGCCGCCAGCAACGCAAAGAAGATCCACTCTGTGTAGACGACACGGGTAAACAACTCGCGGTAGGTGTTGGTCCCCACCAGAACGCACGACCACACTGCCTGTGCGGCGATCGCCAGATACGGAGTCTGTCGGCGGGGGTGCACGGCGGACAGCCAGCGAAAAGCGAGACCGTCGGAAGCCATGGCGTAATAAACCCTGGGGCCCGCGAGAATGATGCCGTTCAGGGCGCCCAGGGCCGATATCACGACCAGCACCGCGATCAACCCGCCGGCCTGAGCGCCCAACGCGTGTTGTGTGGCGTCGGCAGCCACCCGCGTAGAACGCGCTACATCGACCAGGGGTAGGACGTACAGGTAGGCGCCATTTGCCGCCATGAAGGCTGCCGTCACCGTAAGCGTACCTCCCAGCAGTGCCCGGGGAATGGTGCGTTCAGGATTGTGAGTCTCGCCCGCGGCGTAGGTCACCATGTGCCACCCACCGTAGGCGAACAAACCGGCGGCAATAGCCAACCCGTAGGCGCTCAGAGAGATGGTCTTGTCGTCAGCCATGACGGGCAAGGCATGATGAGCGCGACCGCCCAAAGCAAAGAGTAGGACCACCATGCCGGCCAAAGCGCTTAGCTTGATCACCGTCAGCGCCAGCTGCACGATGCTGCCCGGCTTGACGCCCAGGTAATTGATGGCCGACAGCAACAGGACGGCCGCCGCCGCGACCACGCGAATACCGATCTCTCCCAGCGGGACGAAGTAGGCCACATACCGCGCCAGCATGACCGCAATGGCGGCGATGATCCCGGAATGCATCGTCCAGAACATGGCCCAGCCCCACACAAATCCGAGCGCTGGCGAAAAGATTCGTTTGAGAAACACGTAAACGCCCCCGGTATCGGGAAACGCCGAAGCCAGCTCAGCCGCAACCAGGGCACCCGAGAGTGTCAAAGCGCCGGCCGCTAGCCATACCAGCATCACGCCGCGTTGGCTGGGCACCAGCCGGGTGATTTCGGAGGGCTGGATGAAGATCGAAGCCCCCAGAATGATGCCGATCACCATGGCCGTGGCGTGGGCGAGGCTCATCGTGCGGCGAAGGTCAGCGGGCATATACGAGGTCGAGGTGAAGCGGCATTCGGGAATCGCGCGATTCTATCACGCACGTTTTGGAAGCTCTTGCGTGCGATTGTCGGATCTTCTCGTGCACGTGGGTGCGGCGTCCGAAAGTAATGCCTGAACGCAGTTCGCGAAATGACGTAACCGTGAAATCTCCAGCAAAACCGGGCCCGCTCTCGATCATGCGACCGTTATGAGCGGAGCCGGCGACCGGTGATCGCAATACAAAAGTCCTGCCTCCGCAATAGTCCGCGTCCCATGGTCATCTTCCTTTAACCATTTACGGCGCTATGCTCGCCAGAACGTCTCCCGGCCGTGGTCAGTCCAAGAAGGCCGGAAATGAGTAAAGCAGTAAGAAAATCAAGCGTTGGGTTGCTGTTGTTTTCGCTCGCCGCAGCCGTCAGATCGCTGGCCGGGACTGCGCCGGGCTCCGATCCTAACGTAGCTGTACAAACCTTGCATGACTACCTGATGGTGGTGACGGTGACTGTGAACGACCGTGGACCCTTCCGCTTTCTGCTCGATACCGGCACCAACACCACGCTGATCGATCCTGAGCTCGCCCAAGAATTGAAGTTAACCCCGGTCGATGGCATGACCCTGGGCAGCATGGGCAAGTCAGTGCCGGTTGCCAGATATTTTCTCCAGGGCTTTCGCGTGGGCGAGGCTTCGGTTTCGAACTTGGAAGTTCTCGCCCTCACCCTGCCCCAGTTGCGGGCGCTCGATAGGCGAATTCGCGGTGTGCTGGGCATGAACTTCCTCCTTCAATTTTCATTTCTGCTCGACTACCAGCAGCAGCGGCTTGAGATCTATCCATTTCCCGAGCTCGCCCACCCGCCCCAAGGGACACGGCTGCGTGCCGAAATCAACGATTGGCGGCTGCTGATTCCAGTTGGCTCCAAGGCTTCGCCCCGGGGCATGTGGAAACTGACGCTGGATTCCGGGATCTCCGAGGTGCTGGTCTTCGAGAACCGTATGGACTGGTCCGCGGGAGGTTTTGACCGCTGCATTCGAGCGAACTGTCTGATCGATGTTTCCAGCAATCTCTCCCGCGAGAACGGCTCGACGGTCCGCGTCCACCAACTGAGCATTGCCGATACCTCCATGCGCGATGTCCCGGTGGTGGTCCTCCCTGATAACCTGGCGAAGCCCACCGATGCGAGCGACGGTCTGTTGCCCACCTCCATGTTTGGCTCCGTTTTCTTCGACCGCAGCGACGCCACTGTGGTCTTTAGCCCACGGCTGCCCGTGGTCGCCGCCCGCTAGGCTTCTCAAGCTTCTCCAGCCTTGCGGGTATAATCACGCAAGAAAGATTTGCATCCCGGAAAGTGAGTAGCGGTTCACGTGAACATCCTGCTACTGTCGATGCCAGATTCGTTTGAGCACATGCCCGTTGTGGCCGTCCGTATGCCCAACGGAGCGCTTACCTCGCTCGCCGGCAATGTTGATCCCCACCATCGCGTGGCCGTCGCCGACCTGATCCTGGAACAGAGGAGGGTCCGCGCCACCATCGAGAGGCTAATGCGCGAATGGGATCCCCAGGTTGTCGGGCTCTCGGTGATGACGTTTCAGCGCAAGACCGCGCTCAAGATCGTCGAGCTCGTGCGGGCGCTCAAGCCCAGCGTCAAAGTCGTTGTGGGTGGATACGATCCCAGCCTTGCGCCCGATCCTTACATGGCGGAAGGTAGCGGTGTGGATTGCATTGTCCGAGGTGAGGGCGAAGTCACATTTCGCGAGCTTATCCGCTCCCTGGAGCAGGGCCAGCCGCTCGATCAAATTGCCGGCCTGTTGCATCACGAGGGCGACGGCTGGCGCCACAATCCGACGCGTCCGGTCCACGGGCTGGAGAACGGAGAAATCCGCTTGCCAAATCGTGCCAGCAGGGTTCTGCGCGGCTACACCATGTTGGGGAGCCAAGTAGATGTGATCGAAACCTCGCGCGGTTGCACTTTCGATTGCAGCTTCTGCTCTATCATCGCGATGCGCGGACGCAACTTCCATACCTACACTTTCGATCGCGTTCTGAACGATATCCGCGATGCCCACAAGCACGGCGCCAAGACCATCTTCATGGTCGACGACAACATTACCCTGAATGTTCATCGCTTTGAGGCGCTATGCCGAGCGATCGTCGAAGCCGGCCTCAACAACGTCGAGTACGTTATCCAGGGCATGACCTCAGCCATCGCCAACCATGGCGAGACGCTGGCGCCACTTATGCGCCAAGCAGGGTTCAAGTACATCTTTCTGGGGATTGAGAACATTCTCGAAGACGACCTCGAGTTCCTGCGCGCTGACGCCAAGAATCGCGCTCGTGAAAATGGCCAAAATGTCGGCAACGCGACCATGAAGGCAATCGACTATATTCATCGCAACGACATGTACGTGGTGGGAGGGCTGATCGTCGGCAATCCCAACGACACCCACGAATCCATCACCACGAATCTAGAATTTGCCCGGCGCTATGTGGACTGGCCGTACATCCAACACCCCACCCCCTACCCGGGCACGCCCATGACGGAGGACTTCCGCCGCCGCAACCTGGTTGTCAACGAGGCGGTAGAAGAATATGACGGCACGACCGCGGTAGTTCGCACTGAAGAGCTTGAGGCTGAGGAGATCGAGTTTCTTCGCTGGCGCGAAGAGCGCTGGATGAAGTTGGCCTATTTTCCGAAAGCCGTCTGGCGGAGCCCGGGATTTGTCGTCCGCAACGGCCTCAAAATGCTGAAGCACACCTTCCGAGGTTGTAGTGTGCGCACCTTGCTGGGTCTGGAAGACGAACGCATGGCTTTCAGCCGCTATCGCGCCATCCGAGCCGAGGAGCGGAAATATATCTGAACGGTCTCAGTGCCGTTTGAAGTACTGGACGGCCCGCTCGTGAGCCTTGGCTTTCTCGAGCGAGCGAAACGTGCCCAGGTTTCGCCGTTTCCCCGTTTTAGGATTCTTGTGGCGCGAATACAGGCGGTACTCCCCAGACTTCAGTTTTCGAATCATGCCGTCTCCTGCTATTTACGATGCCGGATGGGATCGAAAAAGCTCGGTCGCCCTCAGCCAAGCCCGTGTTCATTTCCGGACGGCGGTTTCCCACAAACGCCCATCCTCGGGAATGGAGACCGCTCAGTCATTCACTCTCCCTGCGCATTATCATGCACTTAGCATGAGTCGCGGCTGGCAGCCTGCTTGCTCCTTGCCGTGTCTGCGCGACTTTTTGAACACCCATCCCTGCCCACCTTTCTGTGTGGCAGATACTGGAGGCGCCATGGCTCGATACGAAAGAATCCGGGAGGTGGTTGCAGGCGTGGTCGATCCGGAACAGTGGAAACTAAAGACCGATGCCGGCTGGAAGTTGATCGCGCTGGAATGGCGGCGCGAGATTGAAGGGGAGGAGAGCGAGCAGTCCATCATCATGGAAGAAGTACCTTACGGGCTGCGTGTGGCTTCCGACTGCACCCGCCTGGAAGAAGACCCGGAGGAACGCAGCGTTCTGGTGCAGATGATGGAGCTGATCGTGCAGGATAGCTCCGTCTCTCAAGTCGCCATCGAGCTGACTCGCCGAGGCTTGCGCACGCGCACCGGGAAGCCCTGGAACCCAGTTCACGTATTCAACATGTTGCCCCGACTGATCGAGGTCGGGCCGAAAATATTCTCGGCCGATGAGTGGGAAGAGCGCCGAGAGCGACTGTTCAAGGCGGTTTAGATGGCACACTGCCGACATCGATCGGTACAATGGGTCTGCACGTTGCTGATCAGCCTTCACGAGAGCTACGCCCAAGTCCATGCCTACCGATCTGGTCTTCCTCTTCGACGTCGACAACACCCTCCTCGACAATGACCGCGTCACCGCGGACCTGCAAAAGCATCTCGACGCGACCGTCGGCGCCGAACGCCAGAAGCACTACTGGGAATTTCTTGAGCAGCTACGCTCGGAGCTCGGCTATGCCGACTATCTCGGCGCCCTGCAGCATTACCGCCTCGCCTATCCGCGCGATCCTGGCCTGCTGACGGTTTCGCACTTCCTTATCAACTATCCGTTCGCCACTCGCCTCTACCCCGATTCCCTGGACGTAGTGGATCACGTCAAGCAGTGGGGCACGCCGGTGATCCTTTCCGACGGCGACGTCGTCTTCCAGCCGCTCAAGATCGAGCGCTCCGGTCTCTTCGAGAGCTTTTGCGCTAAGGTATTGATCTACATCCACAAAGAGATGGAGTTGGATGATGTGGCGGAGCGTTTTCCGGCGCGACACTACGTGCTGATTGACGACAAGCTGCGGATTCTCACCGCGGTGAAGAAAGCTTGGGGCGCGAAGGTGACCACGGTCTTCCCCCGTCAAGGCCACTACGCTCACGATCCGCACGAGTTGGCCGCTTACCCTCCGGCTGACGTTAGCGTGGAGCGGATTGGCGATCTGTTGAGTCTTGGGCGGGAATCGTTTGCGAGCCTGGCACGCGTATAGCTAGCAATTGGCCATCCGCGCTTCACCACGATTCCCTGCACTTCACCGCGGGACCGAAGAGCAGGTTGCCGGGCCCGAATCTGATCGCCAATAGCTATTTGCCAGTTGCCGGCTGCCGGAGCCGTTCTTCAGCCAAGCGATCGGCAGCACGATAGGTCGGCACATGCTCCCTCTCGGCGAGATGGAAGATTTTCACGAGGGTGTCGTAGATGGCGTCGTTGACTCTCGCGAGGGCGCGCGCCGGCTCCCAGCCCAGCATCTCTACACAGCAGCCGTAGATCACTCCGCCAGCGTTGGCGGCGAAGTCAGGGGCATAGAGAATGCCGCGCTCGTCCAGAAGGTCGCCATCGGCGGCAGCCAGAAGCTGGTTGTTCGCAGCGCCGGCGACGATGGCAACCTGAAGTTGAGGGATGGTTTGCTCATTGAGGATCCCGCCTAACGCACATGGAGCGAAGATGTCAGCGGATGCCGCATAGATGTCCGGAGCCGTAACTGCTGTTGCGCCGAACTCCTCGACGAAACGCGGCACGTTGGCGGCATTAGTGTCGCTGACCAGCAACCTGGTCCCTGCCGTATGAAGCTCCCGGGCGAGATGGTATCCGACATGACCGCAGCCCTGGATAGCGACGGTCTTTCCACTAAGATCTTCACTGCTCCAGCGGTGCTTTGCCGCTGCCTCGATGGCGCGGAAAACACCGCGAGCCGTCCGGGGCGAGGGATCGCCGGAGCGGCCCTCGAGTCCGCCGACGTGGCTGGTTTCAGTCAGTATGTACGCCATGTCGGCAGGACTCGTGCCCACGTCCTCGGCGGTGATGTACTTCCCTTCCAGAGTTTCAATCAGTCGACCGTGGGCCCGAAAGAGGGCTTCCCGTTCAGGGCCGACGAGGGCCGGATGATGGCGCTCACGATAGATAATTGATTTGCCACCCCCGAACGGCAGGCCGGCGAGCGCGTTCTTGTAGCTCATGCCGCGAGCTAGGCGCAGAGCGTCGTTGACCGCCTCGTTCGTTGCCGTGTACTCCCAATAGCGTGTGCCCCCGACTGCCGGGCCGAGTGCCGTGCTGTGGATGGCGACAATCCCGTGATAGCCAGCTGCGGGATCGTGCCCCTGAATTACTAGCTCGTATCCCGGCACGAACGTTTCCGTGATTTCCATGAGAGTCCCTGGATTGAGTTCTCTTAGGCCAACAGCCTGAGATGGTCGGAAAGATGAGGAGGACTCTATCTTTCTCCGAGCCAGCTGAGGGGCGCAAGCCTGGGGCTTCAGTGCTGTTCGTTCCCGAACAACTTCCAAGCCGTGTCCCTCAAAAACCAACCCGCGACCTCTATTTGATGGCCACAATCGTGGAAGCTGTTGACTATCACTGAACCATCGCACATCTCTTATAATGCTCACCCTATGCTCAACCCAATCGATTCCTCAGTGCGAACTCATGTCATGGTGTCCTTGCTCTTTTCGGTTCTGTTGACATGCCTGGCTGGAGGACAACAAGTTGGTCAGGACTTCACCAGCGGCCTGCGCTGGAGAATGATCGGCCCCTTTCGCGGCGGACGTAGCAACGCCGTGGCCGGTATTAAAGCCCAGCCCAACGCGTACTACTTCGGATCCGTCGGCGGGGGGGTCTGGAAGTCCACCAACGGCGGGGAGACCTGGGATCCGATCTTCGATAGCCAGCCCATCGGCTCGATCGGCGCTCTGGCCATTGCGCCCTCCGACCCAAACGTGATCTATGTGGGATCCGGCGAGGCCGACTTCCGTTCCGATCTCAGTTATGGCGACGGAGTTTACAAGTCCACAGATGGGGGCAAGAGCTGGCGGAATATCGGCTTAGGCAATTCGCGCCATATCGCGCGCGTGCTGATCGATCCGCAAAATGCCGACGTCGTGCTAGTGGCTGTCCTGGGTGAGGCTTACGGCCCCAGTGCTGAACGCGGTGTGTATCGCTCGACTGATGGCGGCGCGACCTGGCAGAGAGTTCTCTACAAAGACGACACGATGGGGGCCATCGACCTGGCTTCGGATCCTGACGATCACCACACCCTCTATTCCGCTCTGGTGCATGACCAGCGGCCGCCCTGGAGCGCCTACCCGCCCTTTACGACTGGGGGCGCGATCTACAAATCCACCGACGGCGGCGCGACCTGGAAGCAGATCACCAGCGGCGGGCTGCCATCGGGCGACTGGGGACGCGTGGGCCTGGCCGTGGCCGAAGGCACGCGGGGCCAGCGCGTTTATGCACTCATCGACACCAAGGGCGGCGGCCTCTATCGCTCGGACGATGCCGGACAAACCTGGTCCCTGGTGGGCACCGATCCGCGGATCCTCGGTCGCCTGTGGTACTTCGGCGAGGTGGTGATTGATCCTAAGGATCCTGACACCGTTTACCTTCCTAACGTCTCCATCTACCGATCGCGGGACGGCGGCAAGACATTTGAAGCCATGAAGGGCGCTCCTGGTGGCGACGATTACCATTCCCTTTGGATCGATCCGGGCAACCCGCTGCGCATGATCTTTGGCAGCGACCAGGGCGTGGGCGTGAGTGTAGACGGGGGCAAGACCTGGAGCTCCTGGTACAACCAGCCGACCGCTCAGTTCTACCATGTGATCACCGACAATCAGTTTCCCTACCACGTTTACGGCGCGCAGCAGGATAGCGGGAGCGTCGACACCACCAGCCGGGGCAACGACGGCTCCATCACGTTTCGAGATTGGCACCCAGCCGGCGCCGGGGAAAGCGGCTATATCGCGCCCGATCCCAGCGATCCCAACATCCTCTACGGAGGCGGAACCTACGGCGAGCTCTTCCGCTATGACCGTCGCACCGGGCAGGCCCAGGTAATTGCGCCTGATGCTGTCCGTCGCTTCGGCGATACAAATCCCAAATATCGCTTCACCTGGACATCGCCTTTGGTTTTCTCCCCTCAAGATCCCCACGTTCTCTATTTCGGCTCGCAGTACCTGATGAAGACCAGCGACCGCGGCAATAGCTGGCGGAAGATCAGTCCGGACCTCACCGGTTCCGACCCTGCCACGCCCAACGTCGGCCCGCTGAACATCGACAATGCGCGTGAGCGGGGCCACGGCGTGGTCTATACCATCGCCCCTTCCCCGCTTAAAGATGGTGAGATTTGGGTGGGCACTGACACGGGGTTGGTCCAACTGACGCGCGATGACGGTAAGACGTGGAAGAACGTCTCGCCATCAGGGCTCTCGGCGTGGAGCAAGATCAGCGTCATCGACCCGTCGCATTTCGATCCCGCCTCGGCCTACGCCGCAGTCGACCGCCACCGCCTCAGCGACATCGCACCGCACATTTATCGCACCCGGGATTTCGGCGTATCGTGGACCGAGATCGCCTCCGGAATTCCCAGCGGTGCTTACGTTCGCGTCGTTCGCGAGGATGCCGTACGCAAAGGACTATTGTTTGCGGGCACCGAGTTAGGTGTGTACTTCTCGCTCGATGATGGCGACCACTGGCAACCCCTACGGCTCAACATGCCCGTTGTTCCTGTGCACGACCTGGTGATCAAGGATAACGATCTTGTGGTTGCCACCCATGGCCGCTCATTCTGGATTCTCGACGATATTTCTCCGTTGCGAGAACTCGCACCCCGGGTAACAGCCGCTCCGGCGTTCCTCTTCCGGCCGGCGAAAGCGGTTCGTATTCGTGCCAGCACCAATCACGATACGCCGCTCACGCCAGAACTACCCGCTGGAGAGAATCCTCCACCCGGGGCAATCCTCTACTATTACTTGAAGTCTTCGACCGAACATGAAGTCCGAATTGAGATCCTGGACAGCCAGCTCAAAGTTGTCCGTGCCTACTCCAGCCACGACAAGCCTTGGTCACCGTCAACGGCACCGCCGTTTCCAGCATACTGGTTTCGGCCTGGCCAGCAAGTCGCGACAACTCCCGGGATGCACCGGTTCATCTGGGACCTAAGGTATGCCTCAGCGCCGGTTGTCAGCCACGGCTACAGCATGTCCACCGTCTTCGGACGCAGTGTTCCGCTGGAACCCGAAGGGCCTCCGGCGCTGCCAGGCTCCTATCATGTTCGACTTATGGTAGATGGCCAGACCTACGTGCAACCGCTGACGCTGGTGATGGATCCCCGGATTCAAGTAACCGCCGAGGATCTGGAGAGGCAGTTTCTTCTCGAAAGCAGGCTCACTCGAGGAATTGAGGAGGCAAATCAAGCCGTAGGTGAGATACATGAGGCCCGCGCTGCCGGACGAATCGACGAAGCGACCCAACGAAAACTGGCTGGCATCATGAGACGCGGGGGAGAGGAGGAGGAAGGCGGTGCAGGCGCCGAACGCCGCGTGACTCTGACCGTGATCACGGGAACCCTGGGTCAGCTCTTAGAAGTTGTGGACAGCGCCGATGCGGCTCCAACCACGCAAGCATCCCAAGCCGCCAACGAAGCGCTGGCACAGCTCGAGTCGCTGGTGGCGGAATGGCGTAAGGTGAAGCCTTAAGAGCATTGTGCCGGGAATTATGTAGCTCCACTCGGTGCCTAACCGGGGATTTGGGCGTCAGAAAAAATCTAGTGTCCGGCAGAGCCGGAAGAAGCCGTCTTCTGCTCGTTGGCGTAGTAGCCGCTACGGGTACGTACCACCAGCTGGTCTTTATAACCGGCAGCGTGGGCCACGACTTTCACCGCGCGATAGCCACCATTTGCGCGCGCATTACTGGGCTTGTAGGTGAGGGTGTACTGGTTGCGAATATCGCGAGCCACTTCTTGGCTGATCTCGTCAACTTCCTGCAAGTCCTTGGGAAAGAATGCTACGCCGCCGGTCTGGGCCGATAGTGCTTCCAACGCCCGCTTGGCGGTGCGTTTCCGGTCCTCCGCGCTCAAGATTCCGATGCAGTAAATGGTGGGTCCGTTGTCGCTTTGCACAGTGCGGACAGCCTGTTCTAGGGACTCGCGGCTTTCATTGTCGTCGCCGTCGGTGACCACCAGCAGCACTTTCTTTTCGCGCTTGGCGCCTTTGGCCAGATGGT
Organism: Terriglobales bacterium; assembly: GCA_036522035.1. GTDB lineage: Bacteria > Acidobacteriota > Terriglobia > Terriglobales > Acidobacteriaceae > Angelobacter. The sequence continues at coordinate 7,862 of DATDGP010000336.1, read as the reverse complement.
CGGCGGAAGCGATCACGGCATCATAAAGCGCTGTCCCGCCACGGGAGTCGACACGATCCAAAGCCTCACGCATCTGCTCGATTTTGCTGGTGAAATCTTGATCGAGGTAGGGCTCGTCGTTGAAGTTAACGATAAAAACTTCGTCGTTGGCGTTGCTGGCCTGCACCAGGTTGACCACGGCCTTGGTGACGGCGCTGCGTTTGGTCCGCATGGAACCCGAGTTGTCGACGACGATGCCAATCGAAACAGGGATATCCTCACGCCGGAACGAGGTGATCTGTTGCGCCTGGCCGTCTTCGAAAACTTCAAAGTTGGCTGCGTTGAGCGTGGTCACCAGATGACGTTTCTGGTCCACTACCGTCGCTTGGAGCGTAACCTCGTCTACTTGTTGCCGGTAGACGAAACGGTCTCCGCTCTTCGTCACCTCATTGACGTTTGGTCCCTGACCGGCAGGCTGCTGGCCTGGGGGAACGTTGGCTGGCTTGGTTGCCGCCGGCGTGGAAGCCGGGCCAGCAGCGGCGCTGGGACGCATCCACACTGGAATCGCCGGATCGGCGGGGTCAACATCGGAAGGTAGTGGCGTCGGGACGACCTTGCGCCCCGACTCCTGTGCGCCAACCCACCCTGGCCCGGCACATATCAGAACCCCAACAGAGAAAAGGCAGGCAGCAAACCCGAGTGCCGCTTTATTGCGAAGGTGCATAATATCCCGTCTTGGCGTAAACGTTCAGATGCGGCAGTCCTTTGGGCGGAATCAGCTTAACCTTGATCCTGCGCCAGTGGCCGTCCTTAGCCTTGTTGGTTGGACGGTACCCGAGGACGTATTGGTTGCGCAGCTCGATTCCAATCTTCGTAGCGACGTCGGCCAGCTCGTTCGGATTGTTGATGGTGAACATACGGCCGCCAGTGACATTGCTGATCTCGGTCAGCAGGGCCGGACCTGAGACCTCTTCGGGGGTGGGCGGAGCCGCGCTGAAAACGCCGATCGAATAAATTTGAACGTCGGCCTCTTTAACCATCGACTTGATCTCGCCTTCCGTGTAACGGCTGTGATTGTCCCCGCCGTCGGAAATAATCAGGAGCGCCTTCTTGGAATTATGGGCGTCCTTCATCTTGCTGACGCCCATGTAGATGGCGTCCAGAAGCGCCGTGCTTCCCCGGGGTACCGTATACACCAGCTTTCCCTGCACCTCATCGACCGACTGAGTAAAGTCGGCGCGAAGTTCAGGACGATCATTGAAGGTGACCATGAAGAACTCGTCCGCCGGGTTCGCGGTTTTGAAAAACTCAATCACGGCCTCGCGAGCTTTTTGGATCTTGTCGGACATGCTGCCGCTCATGTCAAAAATCACGCCCAGGGAAAGCGGCGCGTCTTCACTAGAAAAATGTCGTACCTGCTGGGGCTCGTTGCCTTCCATCACGGCGAAATTTTCCTTATCCAGGCCTGTGACGATCCGGTTCCAGTCATCGGTGACAGTGACCGGCACCAAGACTAGGTCGACGTCCACCTGGATCGGCTTCCCATGATTGACTTTGAGCCCGGGATCGAGAGCAACACCAGGAAAAGTGGTATCCGCGGCTTTGGCGGCTGCTGCGGCTGCCGGATCGGGGGTAGGCGTGGGAGTGGCCCGAGGTTCTATGTGGACGTTTACGTCCTGCCCGGCTAGATACGTTAAGCCCAAGGCCAAGGCGAGACCCAGCAGGCCATGGAACAGCCTCCGCCTTAGAGCTGACCAACGACTGACTTCCGAGGAACGGGACATACCGTACCCGCGCCGTGCAAAGCGGGCCATAAGCAACCTCATTTTTGCCGATGTTATCACAGCGGCAGGCGACTTCATACCCCAACCTTCGATGCCGGAACTTGCGGAAAATCGCTCTGTATTCTTTGGATGGTCCGCCGGTGGCTCTGGTTTTCCGCCGTGCTTGGTAGAATGCAATAGGCTTCATTCCACAATGGCAGAAATCGTCCCCTTTAGAGCGCTGCGCTACGACCCGCATCAGGTCAAGCTGAGCGACGTCGTAACCCAACCCTACGACAAGATTACCCCGCCGATGCAAGCCCGTTACTATGAATTGAGCCCCCACAACCTGGTGCGCATCATTCTCCCAATGCGGCTCGAGACTGACAACGAGCGTTTCAACGTCTATACGCGCGCCGCCGAATATCTGCACGATTGGCGCTCCGGCGGAATCCTCAAACAGGACCTCGAACCTTCGGTCTACGTGTATTCGCAGACTTTTACCATACCCGGCACACGCGACCTCGTGGAACGGCGTGGGATGATTGCTCTGGGACGGTTACAAAACTACACCGACGGCGTGGTCTTTCGGCATGAACAGACGCTGGCCAAGCCGAGGGAAGATCGCCTTAGTCTGCTGCGCGCTACGCGCGCGCATTTCGGCCAGATCTTTATGCTGTACAGCGATCCCCAAGGCGAACTCGATAAATTGCTGGCGGCGCATACGGATGAAGATCCCGAGATCTCCGTGCTCGACGAGTACGAGGTCTTACATCGAGTGTGGCGCGTCTACAATCCAGCGCTGCTGGCGGATGTCCAGGAGAAGATGCGCGCCAAGAGGCTGTTAATTGCCGACGGGCACCATCGCTATGAAACCGCTCTTGCTTATCGCGACGAGCGGAGCGCCGATAGCCCCAAGCCTGATCCCGGGGCGCCCTATGAATTCGTGATGATGACCTTGATCAATATGGAGAGCGACGGACTGGTGATCCTGCCGACGCATCGTGTCGTCCAGGGCCTGCCCACGTACGACCGCGAGCGGATGCTGGAGGCGGCGGGCCGCTTCTTTGACATCGATCGCATTGATCTGCGAACCGAGAGCCGCTCGGCCACCACGCTCCTTCAGGAGGCTGGCGAAACCGGAACCGCGTTTGTCGCTGTCACCCGCCAGGGTCCGTATCTGTTGCGCGCCAAGGAGCGCGTCGTGGAGGACGCTCTGCATTCGGTTTCGCCGCGCCAGCGCCAGCTTGACGTGGTACAACTGCACAAGATCCTCCTCGAACGCGTGCTGGGGATCTCCGAAGAGGCCATCCGCAATCAGGAGCACGTAGTCTATGAACGCGATGCTTTCGAAGCCATCTCCCGAGTTCGACAAGGCGCCAACATTGCCTTCCTGATGAATCCGGCGCGGATTGAACAGGTGAGCGACGTTGCTTTCGCCGGCGAAGTCCTGCCGCAGAAATCCACTGACTTCTATCCCAAGCTCCTCAGCGGTTTGGCAATTTATGCGCTGGAATAGATGGGTAGAGATCACGCTGGAGGCATGTCTGCTGTGGGTCGCACTCGCTGTCTCACTCGGAGTCGCCAAGCGAACCGAAGCGGCAACACAAATCCAATCGGGCTTGCCAGCGCTCGCCCAGGTCCGCCCGCGCCCGGAGTTCCTGGTGATCGTCGATGCTAGCCATGGAGGCGATGACACCGGAGCCACGTTGCCGGGCAAATTGCTGGAAAAAGACTTGACGCTGGTCCTCGCTCGGGAATTGAGAAGAGAATTGGAAGACCGCGGTGTTGCGGTGCGAATGATGCGCGAGTCTGATGTGTACGTGAGTCTGGAGCGCCGGGCGGAAGTCGCGAATGAAGCGCGACCTGGCCTGTACGTCGTTCTGCATGCGGGCGAGACAGGGCAAGGCGCCAGAGTGTACGCGCCAGCGCTCCCGATCGTGTCGGCAAGTTCCACAGGACCCTTTGTCCCGTGGGATAGCGCGCAGGCGGGGGCCATCGAAGAAAGTAAGACCGCGGCTCGCCTTGTGACCGGCGAACTGCGCAAGACCGGTTTGAACGTACGCGAGATGACAACTTCGCTGCGGCCGTTAAACAACCTGCTGTCTCCGGCCATCGCTGTAGAGTGGGCAACCGGCACGCAAGTCCTGAAGCCGCAGAAAATGCAGAAGCTAGAAGCTGCGCTGGCCTCGTCCATCGCAGCCGGAATCGTTCAGGCGCGGAACCAGATGGGAGGCCGATAGTGATCCCCCGGCATTTTCAAATCATGTTTGGCATATTGCTGGTGGTGATTCTGATCCTGGGCACCTATATGAACTCCTTGCGGCATCGCGAGCAAGCGATCGAGCCAGTGATTTCCTCCGACCTGGCGGCAGCGCCTGTAACCGGCCGGCAAGAGCGCATTCGGCTGCTGGTCGCGTACGATGACGACCAGGCATTGCGCTGGCGTGAGACCGTCGCTTTCATGCCCGCGGATCGCGGCCTGCGTGCCCGGGAAGCTTTACGGGCCGTTTTGGCGCAGTATTCTCAAAATCCGTCGCCGCACCCATTGGGACGCGGTGCGGACATCAAAAACGTCTATTTGATCACCGATGACACCATGGTCGTTGACACCACAGCCGAGTTCGCCGATCGCCATCCTTCAGGAATTCTCCTGGAAGAGCTGACCATGACCTCGCTCATTGAGACTCTCTCGGCAAACGTGCCCGGCATCGCCAAGGTGAAGTTCCTGGTGGATGGCCAGGAGCGCGAGACGCTCGCCGGGCACGCGGACCTGATGTCGTTCTATCAAACCAGGGCGATTCATGAGCTGGCGAAGGAGTTCGAATAGTGGATCGGCATGAGTCGCCGAGCCGGCTGCGTACGGCGCAAGGTCCGCCGACCATCGGCGTCTTTGATTCCGGATTCGGCGGGCTCACGGTATTGCGCGAGCTTCAGAGGGTCCTGCCAGCGGCGAATTATCTCTACTTCGGCGACACCGCGCACCTGCCCTACGGCGCCAAGTCCGTGCGCACGGTGGCCAAATACGCGATCGCCAGCGCGCATTTCCTCGAACAACACAGCATCGAAATGCTGGTGGTCGCCTGCAATACGGCCACGGCCCTTGCTTTGGATGACATCCGTGCCGCCGTCAAAGTCCCCGTCGTCGGCGTGGTGGGACCCGGATCGGAGCGCGCAGCCGAGATCTCCCGATCAAGACGAGTCGCCGTCATCGCGACGGAGGCTACCGTATCAAGTCACGCCTACCGCAGGGCGCTCAACGGTCTCGGCCTGGAAGCGACGGAGAAGGCTTGTCCACTTTTTGTTCCGCTCGTTGAGGAAGGTTGGGTTGAACACCCGGTGACAGAACAAGTGGCCCACATTTATATTGACGAAGTTCTTGGGAAGGAAGCGGGCGCGCATGAAGCCGATGTGCTTCTGCTTGGCTGTACGCACTACCCGCTGATCCGTCCGCTGTTGCGTCGTGTGGTCCCCGCCGGCGTTGAGATCGTCGATTCCGCCGAGTCCACGGCAGCGCAGGTGGCTGAGCTCTTGGGCAAAGACTGCAGGAAAGACGGTTCCGGGAGCTTGCGCTGTTACGCGACTGATTCGGTCGAAAAGTTTCGCCGGCTGGGAGAGAAGTTCCTGGGCCGCGCCATCGAAGGCATCGAGCTGGTGGACATTGAAAAATAATGCTAAAGACGCGGTTTTTCGCTCCGACAATCGGGCCCCGGACCAGATACGCCCGGTAAACATAGTTCCCGATTTCATCTCCTCCGCCGAGGGGTCGGCGTTGATCGAGGTGGGCAATACCCGTGTGATCTGCACTGCTTCGATCGACGAAACGGTGCCGGCGTTTATGAAAGGCACCGGCAAAGGGTGGATCACCTCTGAGTACAGCATGCTGCCACGGTCCACTTTGACGCGCACGCCGCGGGAGGCTTCGCGGGGACGGCAAAGCGGACGCACCCACGAGATACAGCGTTTGATCGGACGCGCCTTACGCGCCGTTGTCGATCTTAAGCAGCTCGGGGAACGCACCATCACTCTCGATTGCGATGTAATTCAGGCTGACGGTGGAACCCGCACCGCCTCTATCACTGGGGCCTTTGTAGCCCTAGGGCTGGCGATGGAAAAGCTTGTGGAGGCCGGCACGCTCTCGACCGCTCCGATTCGCGACTTTGTGGCAGCCATCAGTGTCGGCGTAGTCGAAGGAATCGTGCTGCTCGACCTGTGCTATGAGGAAGATTCTCAGGCCGAGGTGGATATGAACTACGTGATGACCGGAGCGCGCAAGATCGTGGAAGTGCAGGCCACCGCCGAACAGCATCCGTTCGACGAAACGCAGTTGAAGCGAATGATGGATTTCGCCGCCCGCGGCATTGAGTCTCTAATCGCCAAACAGCGTAGCGTGTTAAAGAATTTGCCGCTACGGCAGTGAGCACGGCTAAGAGCGGAAAAGCAAGCCGAGTGCCAGCAATAAAGCCATTGACTTGAGTACAGGCGACATCGTGCCCGTTGGCCGTCATTGGATCCACAGATTCCTGCGTACTGCTCAAACGAGCGATTTTAGTACAATGAGATAACTGGCGCGGATATTGTTGCATCTACGCTTTCGCGCGTTTGTGAATTCAACAAGAGACAGATCAAGAAACCGCCACCCTACGGTATCGTGAGGAGGATCAGAACTATGAAACTGACTCCCGGAAAACTCGCGGGAATGAAAGCTGTTTCCAACAGCCGCGGTGTGATTGCCGCCGCCGCCATGGACCAGCGGGGATCGCTGCAAAAGTCACTCGCTAAAGAGAGAGGAGCCGATGTCCCCGTGTCGATGATGGAAGAGTTCAAGTCCATCGTGACCGAGGTGTTGACGCCCCACGCCAGCGCGATCCTGCTCGACCCGGAATTCGGCCTGCCTGCTGCGAAGCGCCGCGCCAAGAACGCTGGCCTACTGCTGGCGTACGAAAAGACCGGCTACGACAAGACTGGCCCTGGTCGCCTGCCCGATTTGCTCGACAATTGGTCAGTGCAACGCTTGAAGGGGGCAGGCGCCGATTGCGTGAAGGTGTTGCTCTACTACACCCCGGCTGACGGCGCTACGGTGAACGACAAGAAACATGCCTGGGTGGAGCGGATCGGCGACGAATGCCGCGCCAACGATATCCCTTTTTTCCTGGAATTCGTCGCTTACGAAGAAGGTGTGGACGAGAAGGGTTTTGAGTTCGCCAAGAGAAAGCCGGAGATGGTCCTGGGATCGATGGCCGAGTTCACCAAAGACCGTTACGGGATTGACGTGTTGAAAGTTGAGGTCCCCGTCAACATGCAGTACGTGGAGGGAGCCAAGTGCTTCGCGGGACAAAAAGCATATTCCAAACCAGAAGCGATGGAACACTTCCGCAAGGCTGCCGCGGCGTCTACACGGCCCTTTATTTATCTTTCTGCAGGCGTGAGCAACGCGGAATTCAATGAGTCCCTGGCGCTCGCGACCGAGGCGGGAGTCAAATTTAACGGCGTGCTGTGCGGTCGCGCTACCTGGAAAAACGGAATTGCGGTTTACGCCAAGCAGGGCGCTAAGGCGTTTGAACAGTGGCTTGAGACCGAAGGCGTGAGCAACATTGAAAACGTCAACCGGAGCTTGCAGGGTGCTACCCCGTGGTATCCGCTATACGAAGTGAAAGAACCGGCTATGGCCGGCGCCTAGCGAAACGGGGTCGCGGCTCCAGCTGCTTTCGGTCTAGGCTTGCGCCGCGTTGAGATCCAGGTGGGCCGAGCCAGGATCGCGCGAGTCCTGACCTCCCGCCGCAGAGTTAATCCGCGCAGTCCGCAGCGTGAGAGCCCGCTGGGCGGCTTGGCGCACTCGTTCATCGAGTCCATCGTTGACAACCACTCTGGCCAGTACCTCAGCTGCCGAGAGTTCGGTCATCGCGGCCAGCACATCTACCACTCGGATCATTGCGCCGGCGCCTCGTCCCGTCGGCGTCTGGAAGTACTCCTCAAGAAGCGGAATGATCTCCGGGCTGGGCCGATATGCCAGTTCCGCCAAGACCTCTTCGACAACTGCCGGCTTTAAGAATGGAAGCGCTTTGGCCAGGGCAACCTTACGCCCCGCTAAGCGGCTCTCTTTGATCGCTTGAAACGCTG
>DATDGP010000335.1:0-26263 GCA_036522035.1 Terriglobales bacterium | reverse complement strand
GGTCAATTCGCGCTTGAGAGCCTGGTCGTCTTTGGGAATCAGCCCCTTCCAGCGGGATAAGTCCTGGCGCCTTACCACAATTTCAAGGACCGTACTGATGACCATCATCAAGGCGGTGGAGACGGCGGTCCCCGGATCGGGATGGTTGATCCGCCCCTCGTGCGTGAGAAAAAGGTTCACGAGCCGCTGGTAGTTGCGTACCTCCAGCCCCGACGCTTTCTTCCAGAAAGGCGTGCGGTGGTCGCGTCCATGGACGAATTGGCGCATGGCGCGGATCAACGGGGCTCTGGCCCGATAGCCGATCACCAGGCTATTGATGATCTGTTCGGCAAGAACCCTAAGTGGAATTTCTCGTGCCATTTCTGGCGTAAACCCGCGCATCGCTTTTTCCTGCTGCTCCAACATCCCCAGGAGCGCCGTTTCCAGCAAAGCGTCTTTGTCGTGAAATCGCCGATAGACCGCGCCGGGAGAGAGCCCCGCGTGACGCGCGATACGGGGGATGGTCGTGCCATCCACCCCATGCTTCGCCAGAACCTCGATGGCGGCCGTCAACAGTCTCTGCAGCGACTCGCGACTGCGCGCCTGTTGGGGTTCCAGTGTCCTGCTCCTGGTTTTCCTCATTCCGTCTCAAGATTGTACTTGACATATATGTAAATGTAAACTTACATTCACATTGTTGATTAGCTCTCCGGTAAGGAATCTCTGCATGGCTACTGCTTCAAGCTCCGATTCCGGTGCTGCCTCGGTACCATCGGTTCCACCCCTCCATCCGCTGCGCGAGCGACCGTTCCGCATGTGGTGGGCGGGCCAGGCCATCTCTCTGCTCGGCGACCAGTGCTACCTCGTGGCGCTGCCCTGGCTGGTCCTAGAGATGACGGGTTCGGCCGTGGCCATGGGCACCATCCTGATGGCAGCGGCGATCCCGCGCTCCGTGCTGATGCTCATCGGCGGCGTCGTCACGGACCGTATCTCGCCGCGCAAGGTCATGATGACAACAGCCTCGGCGCGGACGGTTCTGGTTGCGGCGATCGGCTTTCTCATCTGGTACCACCAACTCGTCGTATGGGAACTCTACGTGTTGGGAGTTGCTTTCGGCGTCGCCGACGCCTTTGCTTACCCCGCGTCCGGGGCCTTCCTGCCGTCGCTGGTCAAGCGTGAGCAGATGGTTGCGGCCAGCTCGGCCATGCAAAGCACGGTGCAGCTTACCAGCATCGTCGGTCCAGCGCCGGCCGGAATCCTCATCAAGACGGTGGGGATGGCGTGGGCATTTTTTCTGGACGCAATCAGCTTCCTGTTCATCATCGGCGCTCTGTGGCGGCTGCCCGATCCGCCGAAGCCCCCGGCCGCGGCGCGAAAGGCAGTGTGGCATTCCATCCAGGAAGGCATCGCCTACGTGGTGAAGGACGTTCCTTTGCGCTCGCTCATCATGCTGGCCACGATCATCAACTTCTGCATTGCCGGCCCCATGGGAGTGGGGCTGCCCTATCTGGTCAAGAACAAATTCGGCTCGGCGACTGCCTATGGCCTCGTCGTGGCCGCGGCGGCCGCCGGAGGTCTGGTCGGATCGTTGCTGGCTGGGTTGTGGCGCATTCGCCATCGCGGCTGGCTGATTCTAGGTGTGAGTGGCGGGCTCGGATTTTTCATCGGTCCTCTTGGTCTGCTGCCGCGCCTGTGGATGATTGCCGCAGCATTGTTGCTGATGGGCCTGGCTGCCGGCGTTGCCAATGTCCATATTGTGGCCTGGATTCAACAGCGCATCGCTCTCGAGGTCCGCGGCCGCGTGATGAGCGTGCTGATGCTGGCTCTCATCGGACTGATGCCGGTCTCGCTCGCCGTAGCCGGCGTGCTTGTGGCTTGGAGTTTGCCTCGGATGTTTCTCCTTGGTGGCGCCCTATTGGTGGTAGTTAGCGGTCTGGCAGCGCTGCAGAAGCCCGTGCGCCAGATAGAGTAAATTTCCCGGTCTCCGCAGCTCGATCCGGAACGCTATACTAGGCGTCTGGAGCGATTGCCCATGGCTGATGTCCCCGCTACAATTGTTTCCGACTCCCCTGACCTTTGGCCGGCCTTGCCCCTCGACTCGTGGAAAGATACGCGCGACACACTGCATATGTGGACGCAAATCGTCGGCAAGACCCGCATGGCGCTGACGCCACTCATTAATCATTGGTGGAACGTGCCCCTGTACGTGAGCGCCCGCGGACTCGCTACCACGGCGATCCCTTGCGGGCCGCGGGTCTTCGAAGTTGAGTTCGATTTCCTCGAGCACCAGCTCCGCATCGATTGCAGTGACGGAGCCAGCCGCCGGCTGGCGCTGGCGCCGCGGTCGGTTGCAGATTTCTACGCCGAATATATCTCGGCGCTCGCTTCTCTCGGCATCGCGCCGCACATCTGGAAGATGCCGGTGGAGGTCGTCGACCCCATTCCCTTCGATCGGGACCACGCTCACGCTGCCTACGATCGTGCCTGCGCGCAACGCTTTTGGCGTGCCTTGGTCTCAATCGATCATGTCTTCAACGTTTTTCGTTCGCGGTTCATCGGTAAGTCCAGCCCGGTCCATTTCTTCTGGGGGAGCTTCGATCTGGCGGTCACGCGCTTTTCCGGGCGCCGTGCTCCGGAGCGAAACGACCCAGATCCTGTTCTGCGCAAAATCATGCGCGAGGCTTACTCGCACGAAGTCATCAGCGCGGGATGGTGGCCGGGCGGTGGTGTGGTCAACGACGCAGCCTTCTACGCTTATGCCGCGCCGGTGCCGGCGGGCCTCGAGCAAAGGAAGGCGAGACCCGAGAAATCTTATTACGACGCGCAGGCGGGCGAGTTCATTCTGATGTACGACCAAGTGCGCCGGGCCACTTCGCCCTCGCGCGCCCTCATGGGCTTTCTGCAAAGCACGTATGAGGCTGCTGCTGACGTTGCTCACTGGGACCGCGAAGCGCTAGAAAAACCGCTCGTCGAACCCGCCGCAGGAGCGGCCTAGGAGACCTTGTTATGGCAAGAACCTGTACTCATCTGACCCACGACCTGAGGATCGTCACCACCGATGTGGACGTCTGCGAAGATTGCATCAAGACCGGCGATACCTGGGTTCATCTGCGTATGTGCACCGATTGCGGGCACGTGGGCTGCTGCGATTCGTCGAAGAATAAGCATGCCACCAAACATTTCCATCACACCAAACATCCGGTCATGCGTTCGATCGAGCCTGGTGAGAACTGGACCTGGTGTTACGTGGACGAGATCATGGGCGAGCTGAGTCGGGCTTCGTGACCGCCTGATCCACCATCTCTACCTCGGATTACGTGGATGCGATCAATCGCGCTTTTTCCCATGAATGGTCGATGGTCGAGAGATGTGGCATGCCTGTGTCTCGCTACCGTCACCAAGTTCAATCGCTTGCTCAGTGATGCGCTTTTTCCCAAACTTCTTTCGCCGCTATCACCGTATTGCAATGGATGGTAACGGTGTCTTCCACGCAACGAGCATAGCCCCCGGCGTAGGTGACCATCACGGGAACGTTGTGAGTTTGGGCCACGCGCATCACCAGCTCATCGCGCTTCTTCAGGCCTTCGATGGTTAGGGACAGCCCGCCGAGCTGGTCTTCTTTGTAGGGATCAGCGCCGGCGAGGTAGCAGATCAGCTCGGGGGAAAAATGACGGAAGGCTGAACTCAGCGACTGATCGAGCCAATTCAGATATTCATCGTCGTTGGTGGCGTCGGGGAGATGGACGTCGATCGAGGACGGCGGTTTGTCGAGTGGATAGTTATGTGCCTGGTGCAGCGAGATGGTAAAGACTTCGAGTTCGCCGTGGCCATGGTGTTGATCACGATCGAGGGCATGGAGATCCGAACGGATGGCACTGGCACTAGGCAGCGGATGGCCTGCACGTATCTTGGGCGGAAAGATCGCTGCCGTACCGTTGCCGTTGTGGACGTCCAGGTCCACCACCATCGCCCGATTGAGCTTGCCTTGGTTGTGCAAACGCTTGATAGCGACCGCCACGTCGTGGACCACGCAGAAGCCCTCGCCATGATCGGGAAAAGCATGATGAAAGCCGCCGCCGATATTTACTGCCATGCCCTCCTCAAGCGCCAGGTCGGCCGCCAGGATCGAGCCACCCGCCATCAGCCAAAAGGCCTTCACTAGCTCGGGCGAATAGGGAACTTCCATCCGCATCTCTTCCTCCGCCGTCAGGGTTCCACTCTTCAACTTCTGGACATACTCGCGTGTATGCACCAGCAGCACGTCATCGTCGGAAGCCGGCTGGGGAACGACGAAATCCCGAGGCTCGGCCCAGCCGGTGTCGAGCAGTCGCTTATGGATCATGCGGTACTTTTCGGCGGGAAAAACATGGGCGCCGAGGGGCAGGAAGTAGTCGTGGCTGTAAACGAGCCTGAAAGGTAGCATCAGCAATCAGGGTAACGCGCGTGGGGTGGGAAGCCAAGTTTGTGGACGCACGATTCGCATTCTGGTTCTTTGGCACCCGTGCGCGTGCCGCCATCAGAAGCCGCCACTCCGAGCAGGATCAGAAGTCGGCTCTTAACGAGAGGCTTTAGACTACATCTCGGGAACTCGTTTCCTCGAAACGTCTCCGCGGGCGCTCCGTGGGGTAAAATCGTCCAGGCATTCCACCATGCTTACTGAAGCTCTGCACAAGATCGCGCACCATCGCGGTTCGCTCAGTCGTGACGAGGCGCGCGCCGTGATGGGAGAACTGCTCTCCGGCAAAGCCTCAGACGCCCAGATCGCCGCACTATTGGTCGCCCTGCACATGAAAGGCGAGACGGTGGAAGAGATTGTGGGCTTTGCTGAGGCTATGCGCGCGGCCGCCCAGCCCATCTCCGACGGCAACGGCATCGCGCTCGATATCAGCGGCACCGAGCGCGACGCTTTGGTCGATACATGTGGTACCGGGGGTGACGCCAGCGACACCTTTAACATCTCCACGGCTTCCGCGCTCACCATCGCCGGCGCAGGCGTGCGGGTGGCCAAGCACGGCAACCGCGGCATTACGTCGAAGTGCGGCTCGGCGGACGTGATGGAGGCTCTGGGTGTCAATATCAACATGCCGGTGACTCTGCTGGCCGATTGTTTGCGGGAAGTGGGCATCGCCTTCATGCTGGCGCCGGCCATGCATACGGCTACCAAGTTCGTGCAGCCGGCGCGACGCGACCTGAAGCCTTTGCGCAGCGTCTTCAATCTGCTGGGGCCGCTCACCAATCCCGCGCACGCGTCGGCGCAGGTAGTTGGCGTGTACTCGGCGGACCTGGTGGAGAAGCTGGCTCAGGCCCTGAAGATGCTCGGCCTAAATCGCGCGCTGGTGGTACACGGCGCCGACGGGCTGGACGAAATCTCCATCAGCGGGCCGACAAAGATCGGTGAGGTGCGCGGCGAGTGGGTGCGCCTGTATGAAGTCACTCCCGAGCAGTTCGGACTGAAGCGCGCGCCTTTGAGCGCAATCATCGGCGGCGATCTCCAGACCAACGCGGGGATCATCCACAAAATCCTCGCCGCCGAAAAATCTCCACGACGCGACGTAGTGCTCATGAACGCCGCTGCGGCGCTGGTAGCTGCGGGCCGTGCCGACTCTCTGGCTGAAGCCATGCCGCTGGCGGTCCAATCCATTGATTCCGGTGCGGCAGCCAAGAAGCTCGCAGCGCTAGCGGCATTCACCAACCGCTGACGCCCCCCCCCTTTTCGATGTACTTATGTCACCACTTAATCCAGGCATTACAATGGACCCGACGAACCAGATGGAGACGAAAGGTCATGCCCCTTTCCCTTAGCCGACGTGCTGCGCGCACTGTCCAATCCGAAATTCGAGTGATGACGCTTGAGTGCGAGAAAGTCAAAGGCGTGAATCTGGCGCAGGGCATCTGCGACACCGAGGTGCCGGACGAGGTCCAGCAGGGTGCGAAGGCCGCGATCTCAGGCGGGATCAACAGTTATACGCGCGCCGAAGGCCTGGCGCCGATCCGCCATGCCATCGCCGAGAAGATGCGCCGCTTCAACGATCTCGAGTGCGATGCCGAGACCGAGGTCATCGTTCACTCTGGTTCCACCGGCGCGTTCTATACATCGTGCCTCGCCCTGCTAGATCCCGGCGACGAAGTGATTCTGTTTGAGCCTTTTTATGGCTACCATCTGAACACCCTGGTGGCCGCCGGGGCCGCGCCGGCCTTCGTAACGCTGCGCGGGCCGGAATGGACGTTTTCATCCGACGATCTCGAGCGGGCGGTGACGCCGCGCACCCGCGGCATCATGATCAACACGCCGGCGAATCCCTCAGGCAAGGTCTTCACGCGCCAAGAACTGGAATGGATAGCCGACTTTGCCCAGCGCAACGATCTCATCGTCTTCACCGACGAGATTTACGAGTATTTCATCTACGAAGGCCGGCATATCAGCCCGGCCACTCTGCCCGGTATGCGCGACCGGACGATCACCATCTCTGGTTACTCGAAGACCTTCAGTATCACCGGATGGCGTGTGGGCTACAGCGTGTGCGATCGCCGCTGGGCGCAAGCCATCGCTTACTTCCACGATCTTATTTATGTGTGCGCGCCGGCGCCGCTGCAGATCGGCGTGGCAGAAGGGATCGGCAAGCTGCCTGAATCTTTTTACGGCGCCATCGTCGGCGACTACCTGAGAAAACGCGATCTGCTCTGCTCCTCGCTGCGCGAAGCTGGACTCCTACCGTCTGTCCCCCAAGGCGCCTACTACGTGCTGGCCGACGCGTCAGTCCTGCCCGGCCGCAACAGCAAAGAGAAAGCCATGGGCTTGCTGCAGGCGACCGGGGTGGCCAGCGTAGCGGGGAGCGCGTTTTACCGGGGTTCCGAAGGCGAGAACCTGCTGCGCTTCTGCTTTGCCAAGAACGACACTGATCTCGAAGAAGCCTGCCGCAGGCTCAGAATGTTGCCGGAGAAGCTGCGGGGGGCACGTTCAGAGGTTAGTGTGCGGGCATAATCCGCACCTCGACTGTCTAATACCGATCAGGCTGGAATGATGTCATTCGCTGTGAACCGAGAGCTAACTCTCGTGGCAGTTTCACGGAAGAGCCAATACCGAAGATCTCGGCGCAGAATGAGGTTCACGGCGTCGTCACTAGGTCGAAGGGATCGTCGCTCACCGGCGAGCTCGCAGTTCCAATCTGCGACAAAACTCCCGACGCGGGATCGAGGTTATAGATGAACAGCTGGAGACCGGTAAACAGACCGGGCGTGACCGAGATGTATGCCCTCTGTCCGGAGAGATCGATCGTTACCGAGCTGGCGTTGTTGACCACCGCGCCCGCGATCTGGGTGAAGGCGCCTTCCGCGGGATTCACCGCGTAGCCCTTCACGGTAGAGCCGACGGCCGCCATGGCATTGAACGACGTGATATAGAGGAACTTTCCGTCTGGAGTAATCGCCATGTTCTCGGCGCCGGTGTCGACCACGAATGGAGATCCCCCGACTGCCTCGAGCGTGCCGTTAGCGGCCACCGCGAACACCATGATTGTGCCTTCGTTCTGGTTGGCCGCGTAGAGGAATTTCCCATCCTGCGTGAGCGTGATAGGCCCGCCGGACCCTCCTGTGGAGGCCGGGGTGCGGGACACGGCTGTCAGCTCTCCGCTCTCCGGTGCGATGGAGAAGACTTCCACTAGGCCATTGCCGGCGTTGAGCAACAGCCGTCCATCCGCGCTCGCTTTGGAAAAGGATCCCACCGGCGGCGCGTTCGAGTTGGCGGAAGTCTTGGCGAGCCGACCGCTGCTCTGGTCGATGGCGTAGACGTCGAACCCAGTGTTCGCGAGATTGCCCTCGTAAAGGAAATGTCCGGAACCGTCGACGACAATGTCGTTGTCGTTGCGCACCGGAAAGATGATGGGGCTGCCGGGCACACGCAAAAGCGCGCCGGTCGCATGATCGATGGCAAACCCGCAAATGCCGGGCTTGCCGATGATCTCGCCTACGGCCTGGGCCTCGACGTTGAGCACAAAGACGAAGCGTCCTGTTGAGTCCGTGGTGATCTCAATGATGCTCGGCTGGCCCAGCCCTTCGTCAAATGGCGAGCCGGGGACCGGTGAGATTGTGCCGTCGCGGCCGATCACTCCCGCCTCGACGCTACCGCTCTCAAAGCCAGGAGTTCCGTAGATGAAGCGACTTGCCGCCGGCGATGGCAGCGGAACCGGCGAGGCAGTGGGAGTGGGCGTGGGCGTGGGCGACGGCATCGGGGCCGGGGTCGGGGTCGGAGTTGGACTCGGAGTCGGAGTCGCGGTCGGAAACGGTTGCGGAGGTATAGCGCCCTGAATTGCAGTCTCCCCGCATCCTGACATCAGACAACATAGGGTTGCGCAGAGAACCAGACACGACAGTTGCGCATCCCACTTTCGGCCCATTCTCGCTCTCCACACCGGATTGGTCTTAATAAGACTTAACGGTGAGATGCCCCGGTATGCTGATAGTTTGGCGGTAGCGTC
Organism: Terriglobales bacterium; assembly: GCA_036522035.1. Lineage (GTDB taxonomy): Bacteria > Acidobacteriota > Terriglobia > Terriglobales > Acidobacteriaceae > Angelobacter. The sequence continues at coordinate 17,810 of DATDGP010000335.1, read as the reverse complement.
GGCAGCTGTCAGCTTGCCCGCGGCCTCCGAGCGAGCGGATTCGCTGGTTGGAAAAGCGAATTGCGCCGTCTTTTCCTGGCGTGATAGCGAACTGCGCGCGGAATGGACAAAACGAATCGAGGTCGCCACGCGTCGCAAGAACCCGCGGCTATAATGAGAACGGTAAACGAGGGCTCCCGCATGAAATTCTTGGGCCGAAGCGTCTGCAAATCGATGCTTGGCCCTGGATGCCTGGTTTGCTTTACTCTCAGTATCCTGCTTTTACCGGCTGTGGCTCAATCTCACCAGCCGTCGGCTTTTCCATTGCCGGAAATACCAGTGTCGGATGACGAGCAACCCCACGAGCAACCGCCGGGCACCGTGACCGGCACCGTGCTCGACCGCAGCGGTGCGGTTGTTGTCGGCGCCCGGGTAACGTTGATTCGCTCCGGCCAGCCACCGCGGGAAATTGTCTCCGGCGAGAGCGGACAATTCTCCTTCGCGAACGTGCCGCCCGGAGCTTTCCAGATCAGAGTTGTCGCGGCGGGTTTCGTGGCACAAGTGTCCTCCGGCGTGCTCCATTCGGCGGAGTTTTACATCTCTCCGCCGATCCAGTTGGCCCTGGCCTCCGTGGCTACCGAGATCGAGGTCCACGCCTCGAGGACCGATGTAGCTGAACAACAGATCAAAATGCAGGAAAAGCAGAGAGTGCTGGGCGTGGTTCCAAACTTCTATGTCAGCTATGCCGCCAATCCGGTTCCTCTCAACTCGCGCCAGAAGTTCCAGCTGGCGTGGAAGACCATGATCGATCCCGTCACCTTCGCGCTCACCGGCGCTGCGGCGGGAGTGCAGCAGGCACAAAACGATTTCAGCGGATACGGGCAGGGCGCGCTCGGTTATGCCAAGCGCTTCGGCGCGTCCTACGCCGACAACGCGACCAGCACCTTCATCGGAAGCGCGATCTTGCCGTCGGTGCTGAAACAAGACCCTCGTTACTTCTACAAGGGGACGGGAAGCACGGGATCGCGCATCCTGTATGCGATCGCCAACGCGGTCATCTGCAAGGGAGACAATCAACGCTGGCAGTTCAATTACTCGGCGATCGTCGGCGGCCTGGCTTCCGGCGCGATCTCCAATCTCTACTATCCGCCGCAAGATCGCGGCGCGTCGCTGGTTTTTGAGAATACGGCGATCGGAACCGGCGAAACGGCCATCTTCAACTTGCTGCAGGAATTCCTGTTGCGCAGGTTCACCCCGCACGCCTCGAAGAAAGATCTGGCGCAGCCGAACAACACATCCGGGCACGGCGATTCATCCGAGCACGGCGATCCGTCCCCGCACAACGATCCGTCCCAGCCCTGATTCCGGACTCGCGACTCGGTGGTGCCTGAACCCGGCGGGATGAGTATGATCGAAGGGCAAAGGCCATCATCTTAAGCCCGATGAAGAAACATTCGCGCAACCGGAGCCAGCGTGCTGGAGGTCAGCATCCGCGCCGCCCTGGTTTTTCGCGCGAGGTGGCCATCCTCTACGAAGACGACGCTGTCATCGTCCTGAACAAACCTCCGGGCCTGTTGGCGGTGCCGATCAAAGGCTCGGACACGCCATCGGCGCTGTCCATTCTGTCCGCCGGGCTGCGTTCGCGACGGCAACGGCCCTTGGTCGTCCATCGCATTGACCGGTTTGCCTCCGGAATCTTGTTGTTCGCCAAAACCGAAAGCGATCGCAGCGCACTGGTGCGGCAGTTTCTCAGCCACGCTCCGGTGCGAGAGTACCTTGCCGTGGTGCGTGGGCATCTTGAGGCCAAAGAAGGGACTTTGGTCGACCACCTTCGGCGCTATGGGATGTTTCAGAAGCCGGTCCGCGCGCGTAACCCTCGGGCGGCCCGTGCGGAGTTGCATTATCGAGTGGAGCGGCCTTTGCGCGGCGCATCTCTGGCGCGAGTCACACTAGTCACAGGATTGCAGAATCAGATTCGAGTGCAGTTTGCCGCGATCGCCCACCCCGTCGTCGGCGACAGAAAATATTCGCCCGAGGAAGCCTCGGAGCGCCGCATCGCCCGTGTGGCGCTGCACGCGGCGCATCTCGAGTTCATTCATCCACGATCGGGAGAGAGAGTTTCTATTGACTGCGATCCCCCTGCCGACTTTCAGGCTCTGCTGCGGGCACTAGCCGGCGTGTAGCCTTGTTGACTCAATGCGTGTTCCGCCTGGTAGTAAGCCAATTGTTGCGCAGTCTCGGCGGCGACCGCTACGGTTATGCTGTCCCCACCAGGCGCCGTCTGCCCGTCGGATCGGCACCCCACGAAAGGAACGGTACTAAGCTTCTCCGAGTGTGTTGGAGATCAATGAGATTGCGCGCCCCCTGCAACCAGCCAGCACATGGCGAAAGCAAGAAAGACGCCTCTCCGCATGGTCTGCGCTCTATTGCTTGGCATCGCTGCTTGCGCCGGCAGGAGTATAACCTTCCGGAATATCCAAAAGCGTGGGGTCCGGTTCGGAGCGCGTCACGTGAGTCACGGTCATGGTTACCGCGCCCGTACGCGGGTCGTTGTGCTTGATCACCATGTTGAGGCGGAGGTCGGCCGAATACCAGTATTCGTCCGTGATCACCACATCCTTGCCGGTACCGCTGCTTTGCCCCGAAATCGTTTGCGTCTCGCGAACTCCGTGCACCGCTACCCCCCCCATGTCATGAATACCCAAGTCTTCTTCTCGTGTGTACTCATTCTGGGGGAGAGCGTTGCCGGTCGGCGAGGCATTGAGAAAAGCTGGCGGTACGGTTTCCGGAGGCCGATTCACGGTCCCGGAAGTGAACGTGCGATTCTGCGGAAAAAGAGTCGTGGAGATCCGCGTCTGCGGGTCATAGAGCAGAATGCGCGTGATCTCGGGCGTCTCGTTGCTCGCAGCCGGCAACAGATTTCTGGCCTCCGTATAAATGCGGCCGCGACTGTCGCGATGAATATTCCGCGTTGTCTTGAAGTCGGCGATCGTGCCGTCCTTCATGACCATCGACCGCTCAACGTTGATTGTGCCGCTGAACGGCGCGTTGGGAATGGGTGTGACAAAGACGTCCAGCCTGGGTTGGGCGGAAACGCGGGGAACAATAACCAGCACCGCCAGGACAAACAAACAAGAAACAGTGGACACGGAGAATCGCGAACGCATCTGCGCCTCCATCGAGGTACTTAGTCGAATAGAATACGACCATTCCCGCAGTCCCGCAACCCAGCGTCAGCAGACCGTTTTTGCGACGGGGTTGACACGCTCGCGATGTCCCGCTGATGCTCTAGATCAGTGAAACAGGAGCTTGATGTCATTATCCTCGGCGGGGGCGCCGCCGGACTCATGTGCGCCATCGAAGCCGGCAAGCGTGGCCGGAGGGTAGCCGTGCTGGAGCGCGCCGGGCGCATCGGCAAGAAGATCCTCATCTCCGGCGGCGGCCGCTGCAACTTCACCAACCTCTACTGCCGGCCGGAAAAGTTCATCTCCGAGAACCCGCACTTCGTCAAATCCGCACTGGCCGCTTACACGCCGCAGGATTTTATTGCCCTGGTGGAGAAACACGGCATTCCCTATCACGAGAAGACTCTCGGCCAGCTCTTCTGCGATGGCTCCGCGGTGGAAATTGTCGGCATGCTCGAGACCGAATGCAGGCAGGTTGGAGTTCGCATACTGACCAGTGTCGCGGTGGACAAAGTTGACAGAAGGGACCGCGACGACGCCCACCGCTTCAAAGTATCCGCGGGCCCGACCGAATTCGTTGCGCCGTCGCTGGTCGTGGCTACCGGTGGGCTCTCGATCCCCAAGATGGGTGCGACTGCGTTGGGTTACGACCTGGCGCGGCAATTCGGCTTGAAGGTCGTCGCCACGCGGCCAGCGTTGGTCCCGCTGGTGCTCGACGCTGGAGCCTGCGAGAACTACTGCCAACTCACGGGCGTTTCTGCGGATGTCATCGTGTCCGCCGGGCGGCAGAGCTTCCGCGAGAAGATGTTGTTCACTCATCGCGGCCTCAGCGGTCCCGCGATTCTACAGATATCGTCTTACTGGCAGCCGCCCCACCCGATTGCCATTGACCTCGCTCCCGGATACGATCTGACCGCCGCGTTGCGCGACGGATCAGGTCGCGATCTCCCAGCGCTCAAGGCTGCGTTTCGAATTGTCCTACCGCAACGCCTTGCCGATCGCTGGCTCGACCTCAATCCTCCCCAGGGTTGGACCAACCAGGCTCTGGCGGATCTTGAGCGCCACGCCCACAGCTGGGAGATCGCTCCGGAAACGACGGAAGGTTACGCCAAGGCCGAAGTCACGGCCGGCGGCGTGGACACCGCGGAGCTTTCATCCCAGACCATGGAGTGCCGCAAAGTGCCGGGGCAGTACTTCATCGGCGAAGTCGTAGATGTGACCGGCCATCTCGGCGGCTTCAACTTCCAGTGGGCGTGGGCTTCAGGATATTGCGCCGGGCAAGTTGTCTGACACTCTCGCCGGATGAGCAGGCAGCGAAGAAGATTATTCGTTGCGCAACGCAATCATGGGATCGGTGCGCATTGCCCGGCGCGCGGGAACATATGAGGCAAGAAGCGCCGCGCAAATCAGCACGGCCGAGACCGAGACCAACGTCAGCGGATCGCCGGCTCCCACCCCGTACAGCAGGCGCGAGAAGCTGCCAAGCACTCGACCGAGGATCAGCGCAATCACCGCGCCGATCACGACGCCGGCAAGAGCCAGCCGCAGCGCCTCGCCCAGCACCATCTGACACACGCTCGATCGCTCGGCTCCCAGCGCCATGCGAATCCCAATCTCGCGCACGCGCTGCGTCATAGCGTAGGAGATCACGCCGTAGATGCCTACGGAAGCCAGCAACAACGCCAGGCCGGCGAACGCGCCGAGCAGCGTCATGGGAAAGCGCTGTTGGCTCAGCGAGCTTGCCACAATCTCCCGCATGGAGCGCACGTCATACACCGGCTGGTCCTTGCCTGCTCCATAGACGGCGGCCTTGATCGCGGGCATGATGGTAGCGGGATCGAGAGGCGTGCGGACCATCGTGGTCAATTCTCCATAAAAGGTCCGCACCGCCTTGTCCTGAAGCTGTTCGAGCGACGCGTAGGCCTGAGGCTGAGTCTCGGCCGCGGGATCGCCCAGCCGCGAGTGGCGGATGTGGCCGGCCACACCAACGATCCGCGCATCACCCCAGATATTGATGGTGACGCGCTGGCCGATAGGATTCTTGTCGGGGAAATAAGCGTGTGCGAGAACGCTGTCGATCACGATGACGCGATCGGACTTGGTAGTGTCTTCGGGCGTGATAAAGCGTCCTTGGAGCAGCGGTATTTTCATCGTCGCGAGGTAATCCGGACTGGTCCAATAGAGAAGCAGGCGCGGCGCCTCAGCCACCGGCGTGTTGGCTTGGGAACCAATCCAGAACGGTGCGAGGTTGTTGAGTTGGCTTAAGGGAACCAGGTTGGTGACGCCGGCCGATTGCACTCCGGGAATGTTGCGGAGGCGTTCCAGCAACTGCTCATAGGCGCTTTCCATGGCGGCGGGGGACTTGGTTGCCGAAGGTGAGAGGCCGACCTTGAAAGTGATGATGTTCCCTGATGTGAACCCGGGATTCACATTCCACAAGTCTTGAATGGAACGGAACAGCAGGCCGGCGCCGGCCAGCAACACCAGGGTCAGGGCCATTTGTCCGACGATGAGAACATCCTGGGTGCGATGATGGACCCTGGTAGCCGCCCGCGATCCGCTCTTCAAGGACTCCTGCAGATCGAAGCGCAAGCCCCTGAGTGCAGGGGCGAGACCAAAGAGAATGCCGGCCATGATCGAGACGGCCAAGGTGAACAGGAGGACGTAACCGTTCAGGCCGACGCTTTGGCTGCGAGGCAGGGCGTCGGCCACCATGGTCAGCACTTCGTCGAGACCCCATTTTGCCACCACCAGTCCCAGTCCTCCGCCTACCAACGCAAGCAGCACGCTCTCGGTGATCAACTGCCGCACCAGTCGCGAGCGGTTGGCCCCCATGGCAGAACGAATGGCGAACTCGCGGGAGCGGGCGCTCGAGCGTGCCAGGAGCAGATTGGCCAGGTTGGCGCAGGTGATGAGCAGAACAATCCCCACCGCTCCAAGGATCATGAGAAGCGTTCCGCCAACATCGCCCACAAGGTAGGACTTAAGCGGATCGATATGAATTGCCAGGCTCCGGTCGGTATCCGGATATTGCCGGTCGAGATTCGCCTGGATAGCGCTCATCTCGCTCTGTGCCTGCCTTAGACTGACTCCGGGCTTCAGGCGCGCAATGGTGAAGACGCCCGGGAAGCGGCGATCGTTGAACAGGGGGTCGCCCTGGTTGAGCGCTATGTACACATCGACGCCGGCAAGGAAAGAGTCCCGCGTAACAATCCCGACAACGGTGTAGTCCATTCCATCCAGGGTTACCGATTTCCCCAACGCCTGGGGATTTCCGCCGAACCGCTCACGCCACACGCGGTCGCTGATGACTGCCACCCGCGGCCCGCCGGCCTGGTCTTCTTCGGGCGTGAACTCCCGGCCCAGTCGAAGTCGGGCGCCGAGCGTGCTGAAGAACCCTGAAGAGATCTCGTAGGCGTTAAGACGCTCGGGCGTGCCGGGACTGGTCAGATTGAAATCTTCCCCCCGCACTCCTGCTATCTGTTCGAACGAACCGGCCTGGCGGCGCCACTCCTCAAAGTCAGGCAGCGAAATAGATACAAGCGGAGCGTGTGGCGTGCTGCCAAGTACCATGATCAGGCGGTCGGAATGACGGTACGGCAAGGGAGCCAGCAACACGCCCTGGACCACGCTGAAGATGGCTGTGTTGGCGCCGATCCCCAGGGCCAGCGTCAGCACTGCGACCGTGGCGAATCCGGGGTTGCGGCGAAACATTCGCAGCCCGTATCGCCCGTCCGACCACAGAGCTTCCAGCCGCGAGCCGCCGCGTTCCTCGCGGCACTCTTGCTTGAAGCGCTCGTAGCCGCCAAATTCGATGCCTGCGCGACGGCGGGCTTCGGCCCCGGGCAAACCGGAACACTCGAGATCGTCGGTGCGGCTTTCAATATGTGCGCGGAGCTCCTCTTCCATCTCACCGTCGGCGCGCGAGCGATGAAGGAAAATTGCCGCGAAGGAGCGGAGAGAAGCCAAAAATCCTGGCACGATCATGTTCATTCCTAAATTATTTAGGAATGTAGCCGATCCTTCCGGGGTTGTCAAAAGACAAACCGAAATCCCGGCCGGTCCTCCAGTCGACGACGCGGCTAGCGTCCGCGCATGATGGGGTTAGAGCAGGAAGCGGCAAACAAAGCGAGTATGAATCGTAACGCGATATGTTGGTGCGAGCGGCAGGAATTCGGAGAGTGAGAGAAAATGAAAAACCAAGAAATCAATGACGCGGGCCGCGGCGTCGGAAGCGGGAGCGCCGTCATCAGCATCTGGGGTCGCGTGAAAAGCAAGACCATTCACCTTCACATATTAGGATGGTACCAATTTGAGGCGGATCGCCTGTCCGCCATGGGATTTTGTCTCTTTGAGACTGCGAACCCTGGTTTCTTGTTGGCAATGGAATCAACAGGTTGAAAGCCCAACAGAACCGGGTCGAAATTGATAGGGGGTTATCCATCTTGGTTACCTTGGGACACCGTGACCCGGCTTTTTGCGGACGGTCCCAGTGCATTGCAGTAACATACGAAAACTGGCCGCTAGTTCTATAGTTTCCCTATCCAAAGCTTGCTTTGGACCACAGAATATGCAACTCACTGCTGAGCGTGCCCGCAGAAGTTCCCGCGTGATGGTGGCTTTGCCCCTCGCGGTATCCGGCCAGAAGAAGGACGGTTCCCATATCAGCGGAGCCGCCGAGACCATCCTTGTCAACCGCCATGGTGCAAAGATCCGTTCCGCGGTGCCCCTGGAGACCAAAATGGAGGTTCGCGTGGCCATGCTCGCGCCCTACAAATGGCGGGTGGGCCAGGTGGTGTGGGCCGATAGCGGAGAAAAAGAATACGGGATCGAATTGAACCGCCCCGAGAACTTCTGGGGCATCTACTTCCCGCCCGAGGATTGGGAACTCGGTGTTCCCCAGGTGAGCACCATGACCTCGGGTGAAAGCAACGAGCCGATTACGTCGCGCAGCGCAGCCAGAAGAGAACGGCCGCAGCCGGTGCCTCCTGCGTGGCGCATCCCAGAAGGCGGGACCATCGCCATCCTGCGAGGATACGCCGCCAACGGGGTGCCCTTCCAGGAGCGCGACCTGATTCTGCCGGTTGATGAAACGCATGGGTCCATGCTGATAGGCCCCATGGTGAACCTGGGAGCGACCATGTCGGTGATCTTCGGCAAGCACCTGGTGGAAAAAGCGGTAGTCAGCGCGGTCGCGCACAGCCGGGAGTACGATCGTTGGAGAATCTGGCTGCAGTTCTCGCATCCGGCTCAGCCCCTGACTCACTAGGCCCGAGGCAATCGCTTTACGCTGATTTTGGTCGCACGCCGTTATACTCTTCCGTTACTCCAAACCGAGGAGCCTGAACGGAATGAAGCGATTACTCTTCGTCTGCCTGCTTGTCGCCAGTTGCCTGGCCCAACAGCCGCCCAAAACAGCACCCCAGACTACTTACGTCCGCGCCGGGCGCTTGTTTGACGCCACCACGGACTCGGCCCGCGAAAATATCGTCATCGTGGTGGTAGGTGACCGCATCAAGAGCGTAGAGGCAGCCAGCAAGGTGGCGATCCCTGCCGACGCTAACGTCATCGATCTTTCCCGTGCCACGGTGTTGCCTGGTCTGATCGATTGCCACACGCATCTGGGCTCGCGCGCCGATCGATACGACGAGATCTACCACTTCAAGAACACGCCGTTTCTGAGCGCCTTTGCCGCTACTGTCAACGCGCGCAAGACTCTCGAAGCGGGCTTTACCACGGTTCGCGACGTCGGATCGCTGCCGTTCCTAGCCGTTGACCTGCGCGACTCCATCAACGAAGGCTTGATTCCCGGCCCGCGTGTTGTGGCCAGTGGCCCTGGGATTACCATCACCGGGGGCCATGGCGACCTCAACAACTTCTCTCCCCAGACGCGCGTCACCATGTTCCCGGAAGAGCGCAACTTTCAGATTGCCGATGGCGTCGACCAGGTCCGACACGTGGTGCGGGCGCAGGTGAAGTACGGCGTGGACGTGATCAAGATTCTCGCCACCGGCGGAGTGCTATCGAAAGGCGACAGTCCGGGCGCCCCGCAGTTCACGCTCGAAGAGCTGAAAGCCGCAGCCGAGGAGGCGCACATGGCGGGACGCAAGATCGCCGCCCATGCTCATGGGACGCAGGGCATCAAGAACGCGATCCTCGCCGGAATCGATTCCATTGAGCACGCCAGTCTGATTGACGACGAGGGCATCCGTCTGGCCAAAGAACACGGAGTTTACCTGGTGATGGACATCTATAACGACGATTACATCCTGGGGAAAGCCATCGAGTTCGGGCTGCCCCAGGAAAACGTTGACAAAGAGAAAATGGTGGGCCGCCTGCAGCGCGAAAACTTCGAGCGCGCCGTGAAAGCTGGCGCCAAGATGGCTTTTGGCACTGACGCCGGCGTCTATCCTCATGGCGACAATGCCAAACAGTTTTTCTACATGGTGAAGTATGGGATGACTCCTCCCCAGGCCATCCACGCCGCCACCAACAGTGCGGCCGACCTGATCGGGCGGGCCAAAGACGTGGGCACCGTGGAAGCCGGGAAATACGCCGACCTGATTGCGGTGACTGCCGATCCGCTTGCCGATGTACGCGCTCTTGAGAACGTGAATTTCGTGATGAAGGGCGGTGTCGTGTACAAGAACACGATCAATGTGTCGGCGAAATGATGCTTGCCGGGGGTCGCACTCTCTGATCTTTGAGCCAGCATAGGTTGCGTGCAATCCGGCGGTTCTCGTTGCCCCGACTGGCTGGAGCTCAGCGGTGCGCCGGTGGCACGCCGGCGGTACCGGATGCTGTCAACCCGCCCTTTTGAACCAAATCTCTCCGAAATCAAAAGATTGACGATGATCATGGAGACGCGCGAGGATTAGGGGTTTTCCAACTAAGAAGGTGGAATTGCTCCTGCCGATCCTTGAACACGAAGGACGGTCAAGTCTCATGGTGGTGTTCAGAGCAAAAGGACAATGCCCGCGGTACTGTTGCCGGTTCAGCGGAGAACGCGCAACAATCCGCTGCAGGACTGCCCATGGATGTGAAACGCTCGAACGACGAGTCCCAGGTTGAGCCCGGCGCGTACTTGCGACGCTGGACCCGCTACAAAATCGACGTACGCCTCAAGGTGGCTATCAAAGATGGCGCCGGCCAGCGCACGGCTTTTGGCCGCGGCAACAACCTCAGCTACGGTGGCATGGGCGCCTATATCCCGTGCGTGATTGCTGTCGGCGCACAGCTGGTCCTTGAAATCAGCTTTCCTTATTCTTCCGCCGAAGTGAAAGTCCAAGCTGTAGTGCGAAGCTGCGAAGGCTTTCGCTACGGTTTGGAATTCCAGGAAGTCTCGGCAAGTGTGCGTGCCATCATCGAAAAAAACTGCAATTCAGCCCTCGGGTGAGACCTCTCTTCACCACTTCATCCTCTGGCGCAGCGTTGTGATGTGGGACAGGTGATGGTTGCCGTGCCAGTCGTAAAGCGCCACCAGCCAGTCGAGGTCATGCACTCCGGCTTCCGGATGATTGAACCGGCGCTCGAAGTCGCCCGACTGGAGCGAGCGCAGCAGGGTAACCCAACGCGAGTGGACGGCGTCGAGCAGCGCGAGCGAGACTTCGACTGGAGTGAGCGCGGAATCCTTGAGCCGGGCCCAGGCGTTCTCGTCGTAAGGTTTGATGGATGGCGTTTCCTCGGTCAGCGTCAGCTTGCATCGGATGTAGGCGTTGAGGTGACTGTCCGGAACATGGTGTACGACCTGGCGGACGGTCCAACCGCCGTCGCGGTAGGGAGTATCGAGTTGGTCGGCGGAAAGCCCGGCGACGGCCTGGCGCAGGCGAACGGGAAGGCCGGCGATGTCGGCGACATGGCGGGCGCGTGTCTCTGGCGTGGAATTTAGGTCAGCCGAAAATCGTCCGATAGGGTAGCGAGGATCGTTCAGAGGATCATTCATGCGGAGCTCCAGACGGGGTCGAGGTGCCCGATTTTTGCAACGCTGCCTACCTTCGATGATCTCAGAACCGGTTTAGATGAAGAAAAAAAAGGACTTAGAGCCATCAGAGCTCAAAAAAATCCTTGACGGAAGGAATTTTTCCCGCTAACTTATACCATCCACGGATGATTGCATGTTCTTACCCGGTTTCGGGAGCCGCCTAGCAGTAAAGACACGAGCTACGATTTTTTGAGCAACTCAGAACGTACTGCCTGCGTCTAATAGTCGCACAAGGGTCTCTGGTAATTTCCCTCAATCAGTCTGAAAGTGCTGTTGGCAGCGGCATCAAGGATTCCGGCAATACGGTCTGTCCAGACTCCGCGGCGCAAGAATTCATAGCAATTATTAACAATTTGAGGGCGGGCCGGGAATCTAAAATCGGGACAACATTTTGCTTTCATATTTCGAAGCGATCTAATAAAGGAGAAAAATGCGCTCTGACCTAATCTACGAAGCCCTTGATACCGTGACCAACCGCTATCTTTTGTGTCAGCTGATTTCCAAGGCGACGCGGAAGTTCCATCGGCCAAACACCCGTATTCAGGACACAATGAATGACGTGCTGGTGCGCGTGGGCCATGCTGGGCAAGCCGAAGCGGTGATCACCGTGCCAACACAGACAGTTGCGGAACCCCAGCGCCGCGCTGCATAATAGCTTTTCCTGAAAATCCCGCTGGGCCCACAGGCCTGGCGGGTCCCCAGGTTATCGCCGTTAGTTCTTACCTCGGATCATTGGACGTTATCCTCCCACTGCAATCAAAAAAATCCCGTAGGTGCACATGACAATCGCTGAGTTAAAAGAAAAAAATATCACTGAGCTTACTAAGATCGCGCGCACTCTGGACCTCCCCGGCGCCAGCGGGATGCGCAAGCAGGACCTCATCTTCAAAATCCTGCAAGCTCAGAGCGAAAAGGAAGGCCACATCTTCGCCGAAGGAGTGCTCGAAATCCTCCCCGACGGTTACGGCTTCCTACGTTCGCCAGACTACAACTACCTGCCTGGACCGGACGACATTTACGTTTCCCCGTCGCAAATTCGCAAGTTCGACCTAAAAACCGGCGACACCATCAGCGGCCAGGTCCGTCCGCCGCACGAGGGCGAAAAGTATTTCGCGCTGGTCAAGATCGAAGCAGTGAACTTCGAATCGCCCGAAGAAGCGCGCAACAAGATCCTGTTCGACAATCTCACACCGCTTTACCCCCAGGAGCGACTGAAGCTCGAAACGGTGCGCGACAATTTCACCGCTCGTGTCATGGACCTGCTTACGCCCATCGGCAAAGGCCAGCGCGGGCTGATCGTCTCTCCCCCGCGTGCTGGCAAGACCATGATCCTGCAGAACATTGCTAATTCCATCACCACCAACCATCCGGAGGTAGTGCTGATCGTGCTGCTGATCGATGAGCGTCCGGAAGAAGTCACCGACATGCAGCGCTCAGTCAAGGGTGAAGTCATCTCTTCCACCTTCGACGAGCCCGCCGCGCGTCACGTTCAGGTTGCGGAGATGGTGATCGAGAAAGCCAAGCGCCTGGTTGAGCACAAACGCGACGTCGTGATCCTGCTCGACTCCATCACCCGCCTGGCTCGCGCCTACAACACAATTGTGCCGCCGTCGGGCAAAGTGCTCTCCGGTGGCGTGGACTCGAACGCCTTGCAGCGCCCTAAGCGCTTCTTCGGCGCGGCCCGCAATATAGAAGAAGGTGGATCGCTGACCATCGCCGCCACGGCGCTGATCGAAACTGGATCGCGCATGGACGACGTGATCTTTGAGGAATTCAAGGGCACCGGCAACATGGAAGTCATCCTCGATCGCAAGCTGTCCGACAAGCGGGTCTTCCCGGCCATTGACATCCAGCGCTCCGGGACGCGCAAGGAAGAGCTGATCATCCCCAAAGAGGACCTCACGCGCATCTGGGTCCTGCGCCGGGTACTCAATCCGCTTTCACCGGTCGAAGCCATGGAGCTGCTGATCGACAAGCTGGGCAAAACGCGCGCCAACCAGGAATTCCTGGGCAACATGAGCTCGCTCTAAGCTGGGCCCTGAAAATCGCGGAGAAATCGGCCGAGACACCATCGCACCCGGGTTATTGGGTAGACAAACAAGCGTCTCCGGGATCCATTGCCGACTCTGCTACTCCATTTCTAGGTGGAACACCGGAGTTTTTTGAGCCCCGGGTCTTTGGGCACACCCACGAACCAGCCTAAGCACTACACCACCGCAGCAAGTTCCTCCAAACTCGCACGCGGGGCCGGGCATTGGCCTGTTTTGACTAAGGTTGGAGCACCTTTGAGCGGTGCTCGGGTTGGTCTGAACCACCTCTTAGTTGTGGTACTCTGATACAACAAACGGCGAAAATCCCCCACAGCTGAAGCACGTGGCGCAAAAGCGAAAATCCGGCTTTCAGATTTCCTACGTCACCATAACCTATCGCAGCGTTCTTATTGCGATTCTTGGTCTGGCGGCGCTAGTTTCCCTGGTGCTCTATTTGATTTTCCCGGTGGCCGGCAATCTCGTGATCAATTCAGCGCAGGCCAGCTTCATGAAGGCGCTAACCAAGGTCGGGCTGGGTGGGACAGCCAGCGGCAACACCGTGGAGCCGGGCCCGCAGCAGGCGCATTTCACCAACATCGACGGCACGGTGCGGGTGAAGAAAGCGAGCAGCAATACGTGGGTGCAGGCCGACTATACTCTGGCCCTGGAACGCAACGACGTGATTCAAACTTCGCCGGAGGGAATCGCCAAAGTAGTTTTTACGGATGGCACCAACTACACTGTGAAGCCGGATTCGCTGATCGTCATCCGCGAGAACTTCCTGAACGCGGCCCAGCAGACGCAGGTTGCGGTGCAGGTCACGACCGGGACCGTGGATCTGGCCACGGCCAACATCGGTCCGGGATCGAAGTCGCAAGTCATGGTAGCCGACGCCACGACCAGTATCGCGTCAGAAAGCTCGGCTGAGTTTTTCAACGATCCCACCAATGATCAGCACGCCATCCTTATCAAAAGGGGCACGGGGGAAGTCAGCCGTGGCGAGGAGAACCTAAAACTGAGCGCGAACGACAAGGTCACCTTCACCGACGAGGCCAAGGAGATGACCAAGACCAAGGAGATCAGCGCGCCGTTTCTGATCGGTCCGTCCCCTAATCAGCAGGTCTCGCTCACCCCCGACCAAGGGGTCACATTTTACTGGAGCGACGTGCCGAGCATAAAGGCCTACCACGTCAGCATCTCACGCAACCAGTTCTTTACTCCGGCCTCGCTGGTCTTCGACAAGAACGTGACAGGCTCCCAGGTGGTGCTGAAGGATCTGGCGATGGGAACGTACTATTGGGAGGTCCGGTCGATCAGCGACACTGGGAAGGACTCAGCGGAGAGCCTCAGGTCCAAATTTATCTTGGTTCCAAAAGGAACCGATAACAACAGCATCGTGCTGGAGTTGAGCGATTTGGTGCAAAACGGGCACTCGATCATGGTGAAGGGCCGCACTGAGGTGGGCGCGAGGATCATGGTCAACGGGCAGGAGGCGGTGGTCAAATCGGATGGAACGTTCACGTACTTCACCGGCACGCTGCCCACGGGAGAGAACTTGATTACGGTTACGGCACAGAATGCGAAAGGCGGGGTCAACACCAAGCAGCAGTCGGTGGCGATCCAGTAGAATCCCTTATTGTCCGGGTTGGGTTTTTGTTTCAAAGTAGCAGGTTCCCCTAACATGCTGTTGGGCTCTTAGTGCGGCGGTTTCCAGGGTAGAAACGGCGGACGCCGGCAACATTTTGCCGATTCAAGAAATTCGAGAAGAAGAAAGAAACAAGTATGTCTTCAAACGGTCTCAAATCAGAGAATTCGCGCATACATAATCTGCGTTCGCTGTTCAGCATGTTCTCGAGCGATCTCGCCATCGATCTGGGGACCGCCAACACACTGGTCTATGCCAAGGGCAAGGGCATTGTGGTGAACGAACCTTCCATCGTGGCCATCAACAAGAATACAGGCGAAGTGGAGGCTGTGGGCAAAGAAGCCAAAGAGATGCTGGGCCGCACCCCCGGCAACATCGTGGCCATCAAACCTATGAAGGACGGCGTGATCGCCGACTTCAAAGTGACCGAGAAGATGCTCAATTACTTCATCCAGAAGGCGCATAACCGTAAGATGCTGGTGCACCCGCGAATCGTGATCGGCGTGCCTTCCGAGATCACGCAGGTGGAAAAGCGCGCGGTCATGGACTCGGCCTATCGCGCCAAGGCCAGCGAAGTGCATCTTGTGGAGCAGGCCATGGTGGCCGCCATCGGCGCCGGGCTGCCTATCACCGAGCCCAGTGGCAACATGGTGGTGGATATCGGTGGCGGCACAACTGACATTGCGGTGATTTCGCTGAGCGGCATCGTCTATTCGCGTTCCGTCCGCATGGCCGGAAACCAAATGGACGAGGCAATTATGAATTACCTCAAGCGCAAGTACAACCTGCTTATCGGCGAGCGCACCGCGGAGCAGATCAAAATCGAAATCGGCTCAGCTTATCCGCTCGACAAGCCGCTCACCATGGAAGTCAAGGGCCGCAACCTGATCGAAGGCGTGCCTAAAACCATCACCATTGACGACAGCGAAATCCGCGAAGCCCTGAGCGAGTGCATCAGCACCATCATGAACGCCATCCGTGTGGCCCTGGAGCGCACGCCACCTGAGCTGAGCGCCGACATCAGCGACCGCGGCATCGTGCTCACCGGCGGCGGCGCGCTGCTCAAAAACCTCGACAAACGAATTCGCGAAGAAACTGGCTTGCCGGTCTCGATCGCCGATGATCCGCTGGCCAGCGTGGTCCTGGGCACGGGTAAGATGCTGAGCGACTTCAAACTCTTGCGCAAGATTTCAATCGAGTAAGGTCCGGACCGGTAGCGGCATCATGGAAAATTTCTTCACCCGGTACAAGAACCCGCTCGTCCTGATGTTGGTGCTGTTCGCGCAAGTCGTCTACTTGGCGACGCAAATCCCTGTGCCCTCTCGTAACTCTAGCCCCGGCGGCGGACGCCTGATCCGCAAGTGGGCGATGACCGCGGTCACGCCCTTCGAAGAGGCCGTGGTCGGAACCAGCCGCTTCTTCCGCCACGGCTGGAGCGACTACATCGATCTGCACAACGTCCGCAAACAGAACCACGAGCTCGAGCAAGAACTGGCCCACATGAAGCTGGATCAGGCGCGCCTGGAATCTGCGGCCGACCAGTACCGTCGGTTGCAGGCGTTGCTCGATTTTAAAGAGCACTACGTCGGGCAGACTGTCGCCGCGCAGGTGATCCAGTCAAGCGGCAGCGAACAGTCGCGCGTAATCTACATCGACAAGGGCTCGCGCGCCGGGATTGCAGCGGATATGGCGGTGATTACGCCGGCGGGTATCGTCGGCAAAGTGCGCGAAGTCTACCCGCTCAGCTCGCAGGTCCTGCTGGTTAACGACCACGAGAGCGGCGCGGGCGTAGCTCTTCAGAGTTCGCGGTTGCAGGGAATCCTGCGCGGCTCCGCTTACGGAGAACTACGGGTGAGCGACATCATGTCCGACGAGAAAGTGGACATTGGCGAGCAGATCATAACCAGCGGCGGCGATCGTATCTATCCCAAGGGTTTACCCGTGGGGACGGTCACGAGCGTTGGCCCCGATCCGGAAGGCGGACCGTTCTTGAACATAGCTATCAAACCGGCTGCGAGCCTGGATCGTCTGGAAGAGGTTCTGGTGGTCACCAAGATCGTGGAATCGCAGCTGGCATCCTCCGACGCCACTCCCTCGCATCGCGCCGTTGACATTCTCGCGCAGCGCTTACCCAGCATCCCTAAGGCCCCGGAGACCGCGCCCGCGACTGCCAGTCAGAAGACCGTTCTCGACCAGCCGGCGCCTTTGCCTGAAACCATACAGGAAAACAAGAAGACAATCCCGGCCGGCGAACAGAGGAAAACTACTTTGCTTCCCCCATCTGCTGTCGAACCAACTCCTGTTGCCAGGCCCGGGCCGGACGCGGCCGCGGGGCAAAAGGCCAAGCCGAAACCGGCCCAGCCTGCCGGTCCGGAGAAACCGCCGCGATGAGTCGGGCCATCTCCATGACCTCGCGCGGCGAGGTTGAGGTTTACCAGTTCAGCTGGCCGGTCACCCTTGGGGTGCCGTTGCTGGCTCTGTTTATCCAGGTATTTGTCTCGAAGTGGCTGGGCTTCATCCGCATCTTCGATTTTCCTCTGCTGGTGACCATCTTCTTTGCCGTGTCCCGCCGCCGGCCCATCCCCGGACTGGTGACCGGCGCTTTGATCGGGACCCTGCAGGACATCTTCGCCGGGACCTACATCGGGCTGAACGGGATCGCCAAGACCATGGTCGGGTTTCTGGCGTCGTCGCTGGGCGTGCGCATCGACGTCGACGTCCCCGGGTCGCGCTTCCTCATGACATTCATCTTCTCCCTCGTCCACCGCGTGCTCTACATGGTGATTGACCTCGGCCTGGTGGCGGCCAACGAGCCCTGGAACTGGGGACACACCCTAGTCTCGGCTGCGGCCAACGGCTTGATGGCGGTGATTCTGTTCGCCGGTTTCGATCGTTTGAAACAGAGACCTTAGTTCTTGCCACAGATAAAGCGCGCAGCAAGACGCAAGATCAACCAACCCGGAGTCGCGAACCAAGAAAGAGCACGAATT
>DATDGP010000334.1:0-18415 GCA_036522035.1 Terriglobales bacterium | reverse complement strand
CGGACGTCAGCTTCAGAGAACTTCCAGTTCTTTTGCGGTTCGTCCAGCCGCTTGAGGAAACGGAGCCGCTGCTCTTCCTTGGAAGCGTTGAGGAAAAACTTGCGAATAACGATTCCGTTGCGCGTCAGATAACGCTCGAGGTTGCGGATGTCCTCAAAGCGTTCACGCCAGATGTTTTTGCTCAATAGCGCCGTCGGCAGGTGCTGTTTGGCGAGAAACTCATGGTGTACGCGCACCACCAGCACTTCTTCATAATAGGAACGATTGAAGATGCCGATGTGTCCGCGTTCCGGCAGTCGTCGAGAAGTGCGCCACAGAAAGTCATGGTCAAGCTCTTCCGCCGAAGGCTGCTTGAAGCTCGAGACCTCGCACCCCTGGGG
The DNA here is from genome assembly GCA_036522035.1 of Terriglobales bacterium. Lineage (GTDB taxonomy): Bacteria > Acidobacteriota > Terriglobia > Terriglobales > Acidobacteriaceae > Angelobacter. Next base: position 18,035 of record DATDGP010000334.1, on the reverse strand, counting down.
ATTGACGCCGGACATCACGTGCTTGATCACGCCGTCCTTGCCGGCCGCGTCCATGGCCTGAAAGATGAGCAACACGGCCCATTGGTCCTGGGCGTACAGCTTGTCCTGCAGCTCAAACATGGCAGCGATGTTGTGGTCCAGGAGATCTTTGGCCTGGCCTTTGGCCAACAGGTTCCGCGTGTCCGCTGTATCGAAGTCTTTGAGGCGGAAGGATGCTCCTTGGTCCACGCGGAATGCACGTGCCAGGTGCGCGGTCTTCTTTGGGATCTTCATGGGCGTGCGGTATAGCAGGGTCCCGGGAGTCCTCCGTCAACCCTTCTTACGCCACTCCGACCGGCGCAGCGGTCTTTTTGGGCAACATTTCTCCGATACGGCGAATCTGTGCGCCCACGCTGCGCATTTTCTCTTCGATGCGTTCGTAACCCCGGTCGATGTGGTAAACACGATCCAGGATGGTCTCGCCGTCCGCCACCAGCGCGGCGATGACGAGCGAAGCCGAAGCGCGCAGGTCGGAGCACTGTACGGCGGCGCCGCTCAGAGGCGTCTGGCCACGAACCACTGCGTGGCGGCCATCAATCTTAATGTTGGCTCCCATGCGCACCAGCTCCTGCGCGTGCATGAAGCGGTTTTCGAAAATGTTCTCCCTAATCGCGGAAACACCGTTGGCCTGAGTAGCCAAAGCCATGAACTGCGCCTGCATGTCCGTGGGGAAGCCGGGATACTCTTCGGTGCTGACGTCGGCAGCGGTCAGGGAACCCGGACTGATCACACGCACCGATTCACCATTGCTGGCGATCTTCACCCCGCACTCCTGCAGCTTATGGAGCAACGCGCCGAGGTGAGTAGGATCGCAATTGGCGACGATTAGGTCTCCACCGGCCAGCGCTCCGGCAATGACGAACGTACCAGCTTCGATGCGGTCGGGGATGATCCGGTGCCGGGCGCCGCCCAGCTTGTTCACACCGCGGATGCTGATGGTCGAGGTTCCCGCGCCTGAAATTTTCGCTCCCATCTTATTGAGCAGAGCTGCCAGATCGGTGACTTCCGGCTCGCGGGCGCAGTTTTCCATCACGGTCTCGCCTTCGGCCAGCGATGCCGCCATCATGAGGTCTTCGGTGCCGGTCACAGTGATTTTGTCAAAGATGATGTGACCGCCGCGCAGCCGCTCCGCCGCGGCCTCAATGTAGCCGTGTTCCTGCGTGATCTTTGCGCCGAGCTGTTCCAGCCCCTTAATGTGCAAATCGATCGGCCGGGCGCCGATGGCGCAGCCGCCGGGAAGGGAAACGCGTGCTCGCTTCATGCGCGCCACCAGCGGTCCCAGCACCAGGGTTGAGGCGCGCATGGTCTTGACCAGCTCATAGGCAGCCTCAGGATTCACCAGATCCCGGCAGCAGATGGTTGTGCGATGGTGCGCTCGTCCATAACCCAACTCGACGTCTGCGCCCATCGAGACCAGCAGGTTGCGTTCGGTCTGGATATCGCGGACGTCGGGAATGTTCTCGAGGATGACCGGCTCATCGGTCAGGATGGCCGCGGCCATCGCCGGCAAAGCGGCGTTCTTGGCCCCGCTCACACGTATCGTGCCGACTAAGGGATTTCCGCCGCGAATGACGAACTTATCCATATGATTCCCCAACAAAGCTCCATTTTCGTTCGCACCCCAAACCGACGGCAAGGGCACCGAAGACTTTTTTAATTGGCGCGTACCACCCAAGCAATCCCCTCCTGGCGAACTCAGCCCTGCTGATTGGCGCAAGGCTTCCGAAGTGAAGTTGATTTTAGATCAGGTACTCTCAATTGCTTTTCGGACGTTTCCCTTAGCTGCCTTAAGTTTTTCCTCAGCCTGGGCCCGAGTTACCTTGGTCCTCAACATGATTAGGGCCAGGGCCACGCTGTTCCGGGCAGCCTTGAGAGCCCCGGCTGCAGTCGCTCGGTCGACGCTTGCCGCCTTTTCCAGGATGCCCAGTCCGCGCTCCACTAGCTTTTCGTTCTTGGTGTGAACGTTGACCATCAGGTTGCCGTAGACGTATCCCAACCGGGCCATGGCTCCTGTAGTAAGCATGTTGAGGACCATCTTTTGGGCGGTCCCGGCCTTCATCCGGGTGGAACCTGAGACCACCTCGGGGCCGGTATCGACCACGATCTCGATCTCCGCCGCGCGGCCCAGCTCCGACCCCGTGACGGCGACTATTGCCACCGTCTTCGCACCGTGCTTTCGGGCATATTCCACCGCCGCGACCGTGTATGGCGTGCGACCGCTGGCTGCCACGCCGACTACCACGTCCTTTCTGCCCGACTTCGATTTGACCAGATCACGGCGACCCGCCTGACGGGAATCTTCACTGACTTCCGTGGCACGAGTGAGAGCTTTATCGCCTCCGGCGATGATCGACCGGACCGTTTTAGGATCGGTGCTGAACGTCGGCGGGCACTCCGCTGCGTCGAGCGCGGCGATGCGGCCGCTGGTTCCGGCGCCTACATAAATGAGGCGTCCGCCGCCTAAAATGGCCTCGACAACGACATCGATGGCCTGCGCAATCTGGGGCAGCGCTCGCTCCACCGCGGCAGCAACTTTGTGGTCTTCGCGATTGATGATGTGGGCAATCTCGAGCGCCGATCGTGTGTCCAGATCGGCGGTGGACATGCTGCTGCGCTCGGTGTCCAGTTCCTTGATGTTCATTTAAATGACGGTGGTTACGACAGCGCCTCGATCACCGCATCGTGAAACGCGGGCCGGATTTCCTTGATCGTCTGTGAACTCCGGTCCGGCCAGGTGCGGTTGGTTAGCAGCGTAACAGAGACCTGGCGCTCCGGGTCATTCCACAGGGAGGTACCCGTGTAGCCCAGATGTCCATAGGAGCGCGGCGAAAAGTACCTGCCCGATTGGGAGGGTGGGGAGGGCGTGTCCCAGCCGAGGGCCCGTGACGTGCCCTGGGGAGAAAGTTCCCGGCGTGTAAAAATCTCCACGGTGTGTGCCTGGAACAACGGTGGCCCACCGCTCAACAGGCAGTGGCCAAAAGTAGCGACTGCGAGCGCTGCGCCAAAGCAACCGGCGTGTCCGGCAACACCACCCATGACCCAGGCGTTTTCGTCCTGAACTTCACCCTGAATGATCCGATGGCGGAAAGACGTGTCGATTTCTGTGGGCGCGCTCAAATCACGGGAAAGTTGCGTGGGAGGCCGGAATGCGATGTTAATACCCAGCGGTCGAAAGATTTCGCGCGCGCAACATGCGTCGAGCGTCTCTTTCGCGATTCGTTCCACCGCAACACCCAGCAGAATGAAGCCAATGTCGCTGTACTCAGCGCGCGCTTTCGGTTCCGCCACCAATGGCACCTGCAACGCTTGGGCTAGAAGTTCCCCGCGATTCTTCGCGGTTTCAAACAGCTTCACATACGCCGGGAGCCCGGAACAATGCGCGAGCAGCATGCGCCAGGTGACCTGAGCGCGACGCGGATCGCCAGCGGCAAACTCGGGAAGGACTTCCACGACGTCTTGTTCCAGATGAAACCGATCTCTGTCGTACAGGCGCATGCACATCGCGGTAGTGGCCATTACCTTGGTCAAAGAGGCCAGGTCGTAGAGGGTTCGGGTTGTCACCTGAGTAGAGTCGAGATCGTATGCCAACCGGCCCAGACCTTTTAGCGCGACCAGCCTTCCGCGGTGCGCGATCGCCACGGAAGCCCCAGGGAATGCCTTCTGCTCAATTCCTTCGCGCAGCACCTCGAAGGCGCGGCGGAAGGTTACATCCTGGCCCCAGGATTCGTCAGGCAGGAGGAATTTTCTAGTTTGGTTCAGAGAAACCCCCAGGTTGCTTTTGTTTTCGGTTTATACCACACTGAATCCAGAGATGAAATTTCCGTGCATGGCTTGGTTGAGCGCATTTTTTTGCCTCGGCCTTCTCGGCTTGACTTTACCTCCCGCCCTTGGTCAAACGACGGAGCCCACACCGTCAGGTACCGGGGCCGTGGTGGATTTTTCGGCGGTGGACAAACTGGTCCAGCACGAGATCGATGACGACACCATCACCGGTGCGGTCCTCGTCGTGGGACACGGCGGACAAATCGCGCACCAGAAGGCGTTTGGGTTCCGTGCCCTCGCGCCGCGTCCCGATCCCATGACCGTCGATACCATGTTCGATCTCGCGTCACTGACCAAAGTCGTCGCGACAGCCCCGAGCGTGATGCGGCTCGTCCAACAGGGACACCTGCGGCTTGAAGACCCGGTGTTCCGGCATCTTCCTGAGTTCGGTGCCAACGGCAAAGAAGCGGTGACGGTTCGTCATTTGCTTACACATTATTCCGGGCTCAAGCCGGACCTCGATCTGACCATTCCCTGGGAAGGGCGGGAGACGGCGTTCCGCATGGCAAACGAAGAAAAGCTCCAAGCACCTCCGGGCGCGCAGTTCGTCTACAGCGACATCAATTTCATCGTGCTGGGCGAACTGGTGCAACAGCTTTCCGGCATGACGCTTGAGGCATACGCGGAAGCCAACATCTTTGAGCCGCTGAAAATGAATCACACACGCTTTCTTCCACCGGCGAGCTGGACCCCGAAGATTGCCGAGACATTGTCGATCGATCACAAACACGTATTGCGCGGCGTAGTCCAGGATATGACGGCGGAACGGATGGGCGGCGCCGCAGGTCATGCCGGTGTGTTCTCGACAGGCGGCGATCTGGCAATCTATGCCCAGGCGATGATCGACCGCAAAACGATTCTGGCGCCTGACATCATCGAGAAGATGACGACGCCCCAGCAGCCGCCCAACGCCACGGAGGTCCGCGGGTTGGGATGGGATATCGATTCCTCGTTCTCGACGAACCGCGGCACGCTGCTCCCGGTGGGCTCGTTCGGGCACACGGGATTCACGGGAACGTCGATCTGGATCGATCCTTACACCGACACCTACATCATCCTGCTGACCAACACAGTGCATCCGCGTCTGTCGGCACACCCGTTAATCTCCTTGCGGGGACGTGTGGCCAACGCCGTGGCTATCGCTCTGAACCTCGACGTCAGTGACTCGGCCACCGACCGGCTGCTGGTCATCACCGGCTATAGTGAGCTGGCGACGGCTGCGCGCCGCATTGGCGCCCGCAACGGGCACGTGCTCACCGGCATTGACGTCCTTGAAAAAGAAGACTTCCGTGCACTCAAACGGAACAAGCCTAAGGGCTGCTGCGCGACGGGTGAATCGGAAAGCGTCACCATCGGCCTGCTGACCAACCAGACCGGCTTGGACGCCAACGCTAAGCGCACCGTCGACGTGCTGGTGGCGGCCCCGGGAGTCAAGCTCGCGGCCATCTTCAGCCCCGAACACGGAATTTTTGGAGCCGGCGATACCACCACGATCGGCAATACCACCGATTCCGCGACGGGTGTTCCCGTGTATAGCCTCTATGGCGATAGCGATGCCAAACGTCGCCCACCGCTCGAAGTACTGAAGACGCTCGATGCCGTCGTCGTCGATGTGCAAGACGCCGGCACTCGTTTCTATACTTATGAGACCACGCTCGGTTATCTGCTCGAGGCAGCAGCCCAGGCCGACACGGAAGTGATTGTGCTCGATCGGCCGAATCCCATCACCGGGTCGCAAGTGCAAGGCCCAATCTCGGAAGCCGATCTGGAGAACTTCAACAACTACTATCCGGTGCCGCTGCGTCACGGCATGACCCTGGGAGAGCTGGCGCAACTTTTCAACAAGGAAAGAAACATCGGGGCGCGTCTGCATGTCATCCCCATGCAAGGCTGGCTCCGCGGCGACTGGTTCGACTCCACGGGAATCGTATGGGTAAATCCATCGCCCAACTTGCGTTCGACGAATGCAAATACCTTGTATCCCGGCGTCGGGCTGATCGAAAGAACCAATGTCTCGGTCGGTCGCGGCACCGACACTCCGTTTGAAGTGATGGGAGCGCCTTGGATCGAGCCGCACACGCTGGCCGATTACCTCAACGCACGTCTGATCGCCGGCGTACGCTTTGTGCCCGTGAATTTCACACCCAACAGCGGTCCTTATTCCGGCCAATCGTGCGGCGGCGTGAACCTGATCGTGACCGATCGCAACACTCTGGACAGTCCTGAGCTGGGCTTGGAACTTGCCGCCGCCTTGAAGGCCCTGTTCGCAAATAACTGGAAGATGGAGCCGCTCAACGAACTGTTGGTCAACCAGCAAGTGTATGACGCGCTGGCGCGTGGCGACGATCCCCGCAATATTGCCCAGTCGTGGCAGGCGGAGTTGCAGAAATTCCGCGATCTGCGGAGCAAATACTTGCTGTATAAGTGATGGATGGATCTGCGCATCGGCACATCCGGATGGTCGTATCCGACCTGGAAACCGGCCTTCTTCCCCGACAAGTTGCCGTCGAAGCGCTTTCTCGAGTTTTATGCAACGCAGCTTAACGCTGTGGAGTTGAACGCGACCTTTCGCCGCATGCCGACCTCAGGCGCTATCGCGGGCTGGGTGGGAAGCACCCCGCCGGACTTTCGCTTCGCCGCCAAGGCGCACCAGTCGATCACTCATATCAAGCGACTCAAGAATGCTGAAGAGTCGCTGCGTTTTTTCCTCCAGAGCCTGGAACCGATGCGCCAATCGGGGAAGCTGGGCCCGATCCTGCTGCAGGTTCCTCCCAACCTCAAAGCTGACACCGGTCTTCTGGAAGCCTTCGTCCAGCTGTTGCCGCACGCATATCAGTTTGCTTTCGAGTTTCGCCACGTGACCTGGTTCACTGATCCGGTGTACGAGATCCTGAATAAGAAGAACGTAGCGTTGTGCTGGGCCGAAAGCGAGAAAATCGAGACCCCTCAGGTTGCGACCGCCAGTTTCCTTTACTACCGTCTGCGTTTGCCCGCCTTCACTCAGGCCCAGATTGCGAAGGTAGCCGACGAGCTGAAAGACCAACGCCAGACCCATGGGGTTTACGCTTTCTTCAAGCATGAAGACGAGCCTGAAGGCGCACTGAATGCGGTTAGGGTGGCGCGGCTGAACGGTCTCGAGGCTAAGCTGTTCGTCATGCCAGAAAAGACGCGCGCTAGCGCGAAAACAAGCTAAACCGTTATTCGACGGCCGGCGGCTTCTGGCGGAAGGCCTCAATATGGTTGACCAGAATGTCGCAGACAGCGATCGAGCGCTCGCGCACCGCGGCGCTCGCCCGGTGACTGGGCGCAAACGTGATCAAGCTGGCAGCGCCCTGCGTAGCCAGGAATAAGACGGCGTGAAAATCAAGGTAATCTTCCGGTTTTCCTCCGAACTGTGCTGCCAATTGACCGAGGATCCAGGTCTCCACGGCGCGGTCTCCGCGCCCACCGAAAGTCTCTGTCCCCATCCCGCTGAAAAGCAGTTGATATTCGCGGGGGTTCTTCTCCGCAAAATGCAGATGACGCCGGTAGATCTCTTCCACGCTTTGGACCGACGTGAGGTCCGCAATAAGCCGCTGCTGCGCTCGATCGGCGAGTTCGGCGACCAACGCGTCCCGGTTGCGAAAGCGCTTGTACACGGTAGTTGTGGTGGTGCCGGCGGCCCGGGCGACGCTCCGCAAGGTCAATCCCTTCTGGCCCCGCTCGCGTAATAGAGTCAGAGCGGCCTTGAGAATCCGGTCTTGGAGATGAGGGTCAGCAGTTCGCGGCATGGATTAAGGTCCTCCCGCAATTTTTTAGATTATACAGTGTAGCACTAACACTGTACTATTATTAATATTGTGTTAAGATCACGATTGCGGCCTGTTAACCGGTCTTCGGGCGTGGTTTGGACGCTCGAAGTTGTGCCCTTGAAGGACGTCGCCGGCAGTAGTATCGTACTCACTCCCTGCCTTTCGTCCTAAACTACACTCCGACAGGACTGAGGTTGTTGCCATGCAGTACACGCTGAGACGCGCAGCCGCGCCTCTCCTGGGCACCGTTTCTCGAACGGCGGTCAAGCCCACGGGGACCTGGTATGGCCGCTATCGGCAACTACTGATGGTGGCAGCGCTGGCTGGATTCTCGGCGCACATCCTGATCCTTCTCTTGCCCGGACTGCCCGATGGGGGTCCTCTGTGGTCGAACGGAATCCAGTCGATGCTGGGGATTGTGGCGGTGCTGGCGCTGGTGGAAGCCGGCCGCATCTCCGACCGCTTTGCCCGGCGGGTCTGGTTTTTGAGCGCGCTGGCCGTGGGAATCTATTCCGCGGGCCAGGCCCTATTCACTTTTTACAGAATCCATGCCATCGGGCCGCACATCACCGATCCGTTTTTCTTTTTCTGGATGGTGCCGCTTCTGGCTGCCGCCGCTTTGGATTCAGACGGGCGTGAAGGCTTCGACCTGGCCGCTGTCCTGGATTGTGCTCAGCTTGTCCTTCTCGCGATAGCCCTGCACCTGTTCGTTTTCGGCGACGCTTCCCGCTGGCAGACACAGGCCGAGCAGATGAGTTTTCTCAAGTGGAAGATGCGTCTGCTCCGCGACTTGGTAGTGCTGGGTTGTTTGTGGGGGCGAACCCTTGCCTCCAGCTCGCGCCAGTCGCGGGCGCTGTTTTTCCGCCTGGGAACCTTCTACCTGGCCTACACCATGGCCGACGCCATCTATCTGTACGCCGAGGCCAGCCGGCGGATTAATCCGGGAACGTGGTTCGACATTCTGTGGTCTTTGCCCCGCCTGCTCGCGGTCATTCTTGCCTTGACCTGGCGACCGCCGGAAGAAGCTGGCCCGCGCCGGCCAGCTACTGACTGGCGCCGTATGGTGGTTCTCTATTGGGCGCCGGTCATGGTTCCTTTGGCTGTGCTTTTGGTGGGCACCCAGATGCTGCCTGTGGCCCCTCGGCTGTGGACCGCCCTGATCATGACGTGTTTCGGGATTGCCGGGATGCGTCTTTTGGTCACGCAGTTCCGGCAAGAGCAAACTTTGGAACGGCTGCACAACAGCAACAATCTGCTTGAATCGCTGATCGAAGGCACCAGCGAAGCCATCTACATGAAGAGGACGGATGGGCGTTATGTTCTGATGAACAAAGCTGGCGCCAGATACCTCGGACTCACGCCGCCCGACGTGGTGGGCAAGACCGATCTGGATCTGTTTACCCCCGCAACCGCAGAATTCATCCGACGCACCGACCGCCAGGTAATGGATTCGGGGGAGGCACTGAGCGTGGAGGAAACGCTCGACGTGGGCCCCGTCACCCGGAACTTTCTCTCCACCAAGAATCCGTGGCGTGATCCTACCGGTCATTTGGCTGGCGTGCTTGGCCTTTCGCTGGATATCACCGAGCGTCGCGGGATCGAAGAGCAATTGCGGCGAGCGCAGCGGATGGAGTCGATTGGAACGTTCTCCGGCGGCATCGCCCACGACTTCAACAACCTGCTCACCGTCATCAAGGGGTACAGTCAGCTGGCGCTCATCGAACCCAAAGAGCAACTTACCGCACCGGTCCGCGAGTATGTCGAGCAGATTGACCGAGCGGCCAATCGCGCGTCGTCATTGGTGGTGCAATTGCTGGCCTTCAGCCGCCGGCAGATCCTGAAGCCGCGCGTGATCAGCTTAAACGACGTTGTGTCCAGCCTCGAGAGCATGTTGCCGCGCCTGATTGGCGAAGATGTGGAGATCCAGACTCAGTTGGAGCCGCACTTGGGCACAGTGAAAGCCGATCCCGGACAGATGGAACAGGTCCTGATGAACCTGGCAGCCAACGCGCGCGACGCCATGCCCGGTGGCGGCAAGCTCACGGTAGAGACGGCCAATCTCGAGCTACCGCAAGCGCTCGATGGCGCTGGATTCAAGGTTCCTGCCGGCCCTTACGCGTTGCTGACGGTGAGCGACACCGGTGTGGGCATGGACGCGTACACACAAGCCCGCGTGTTCGAACCCTACTTCACCACCAAGCCGGCGGGCAAGGGGACCGGCCTGGGACTCTCGACCGTTTACGGCATCATCAAGCAGAGCGGCGGATACATTCTCGTCTCGAGCCAACGTGATCACGGAACAACTTTCAAGGTTTACTTGCCGGTGGTCGATGAACCGGTCGAAGCGGCTCATCCGGTGTCGAAACTTGTTCCTGTGCGCGACGGCCATCAGACCATCCTTCTGGTCGACGACGACCAGCAGTTGCGCCGCCTGGCGCACACTGTGCTGACCAAATCGGGATTCACTGTCATCGATGCCGACAACGCAGATACAGCGTGGCGAATCGCTGCTGGCCATCGCGGTCCCATCCATCTTCTGCTCGCCGACGTGGTCATGGCCGGTCCCGGCGGCCCGGAAATCGCCCGTCGCATTTCGACCGAACGCCCTCAGATGCGCGTGCTCTACATGTCCGGCCATGCCGATGACACTATCGTCCATCACGGCGTGCTCGAAGCCGGCATTGCCTTCTTGCCTAAGCCGTTCGCCCCGGAGCGGCTGGTAGAAAAAGTGCAGGAAGTACTCGAAGCACCTGCGCAAGCAGCCCTGATCAGCAAGCGTCGAGGCTGACAGCGATGAAGGTTCCCTAAGACCAAGCGCATGGTTCTGGTGTTTTGAGCATTCCAAGTCTTGCTGATCCCGCTCTCGCGCAGCCGACGACCGAGGTCGATGGCCAACCCGGCGGTGATACTATTCGGGTTTCATCGAACTCTGGTACACCCGCCTCTCAAAGTGAAGTGTCGACCGGGTGTCCACGAAGAGGAATGCGCAGGGAATGCACGGTGGTAGCGGGACGGCCTGCCCTAGCGCCGCCTTACTCGCAGAACATTGTCACCTTGGCGTTTTTGTCGACGACGTCGACGGTCATGTCGCTCAGGCCGTCGATCAACTCTTCCAGGTTCTCTGGCTTGAGCTGCGAGAGGTCCACGGTCAAGCCCTTTTCACGAAGTGCCTCGTTGACGTGAACTTGCGCCTGCGGCGGAATCAGGCTGGCCAGCCTCACGCCCGCGCGCAGCAACTGCATGGGCACGCGGATGTTGACCTGTGTCGGCCCACCCTTGCTCCCGCCTATCTTTTGCGCGATCTCGGAATCGCCCGCGGCGTCCACCAACACGCGAAGATACTTTGGCTTGGCTTTGGCCGCAGAGCTGCTATCGGAAGCGCTCGCCTGAGTTACATTGCCTTTTTCAAGAGCGTCAATTAAGCGTTCGGCTTCCTCGACGTTGATCTGTCCGGCAGCCAGCATTTCTAAGACTTCTTTGCGACGGTCGTTCATAGCAGTCTCCTTCAAAAAATGCGTACCAAAACCATGGCATCGGGCGCCTTGACCTCGATGTGCGTGCCCGTCAAACCGGCTAGGATGTGCCAGAACACCCGAAAGGCCCGGAAGGGATTGATCTGAACCACCAAGCAGCCCAGCATCGCGATCGGCGAGAGCACCAGTACGATTGGCAGAAGTAAAAGCCAAATCAGAAACAGGGGGATCCAAAGGCCGAGCCGCTGTGGCAGTGGTCCCTGGCGCGTTTTGGATGGCTGCGAGTCTTTCCCGGTTGAGATGCGAACCACGGCGAAAAGAGGAATCATTTCCCTGCCTCCAGCACGCGAATGGCTTCTTGCGCGGTGATTTCGCCGCGCTTGAGACGGTCTAAAATCTCCGCCTGCGACGGAGCCGGATCGCTCTCGACGAACACCAGACTGCTGGCAATCCGCGTCAGCCGCGCTTTGATGGTCGGATAACTCACGCCGAAGACGCGTTCCATTTCCTTGATGGATCCGTGGCAACGAACGAAAGCAGTGACAAAGATCTGGTCTTCCATACTGAGCCGAGCCAACTGAGGAAGTTCAAAGCTGCCTTCGATGGCGATGCCTCGGTCGGCCAGCCGAACTCGTTCAACAACCAGCTCGCGACCCTGGGTTAGCTGCGTTAGCTCCTGCCAATCCCGCGTTTTCGGTTCGGGTGCCATGATTCAAGTCTTCCTGGTCCTGCCTCTTCCGACCTCAATAATGTTTATTAGTATATTGAGATAATTAATATGTCAAGGATATTTTATTTATATTTATGATATGTACTACTGAGTACGTACCTTGCGCCTCTTACCGCCCAGGACTCTAGCTGATCCCCAGTCACGTCTGTTTGTCGCCAGTCCGGGAAGCCAGGAACCGCACCACCACCTCCGCCAGTTCTTCTCCCTTGTCTTCCTGGAGGAAGTGGCCGGCGTCGCGGATGGTCACATGCGGCTGGCTCTGGGCTCCCGGGACGAGCTTCTGAAAGGGACGCTCGCCGCCCTGAGTCACAGGATCGGCGTCGCTGAAGGCGGTCAACAGGGGCTTATTCCACCGTTGCAATTCCTGCCACGCTTGGCGATTGGCCTGGCTCGCGGGATCATCGGGACGAACGGGAACCAGCACTGGGAACTGTCGAGCGCCGGCCTTGTAGCGGTCGTCGGGAAATGGCGCGTCATAAGCGGCGATCACATTCGCGGAGAGCTGGCTCCGGCAAGCCCCTTTCACGATCCCGCCCGCGTGAAAGTTCGGGGTGGTTTGCGAGAATTCGCGCCAACGCAGGAAGCCGTCGCTGGCGGGGTGGTCGCCCGTGGGCAGTCCGGTGTTCGCAACAACGATCCGCTGAAACCGGTCGGGATTTTTTGCAAGCACGCGCAGCCCGATCATGCCGCCCCAATCTTGTCCGAAAAGCGTGATGCGCGAGAGATCCAGCGCCCGCACAAAGGCAGCCATCCAGTCCACATGATGCTGATAGGTGTAGTCCTCTCGCCTAACCGGCTTGTCTGACCTCCCGAAGCCTATCAAGTCCGGGGCGATCACGCGGTGGCGGGCGGCGGCAAGGATGGGAACCATCTTGCGGTAGAGATAACACCAGGAAGGCTCCCCGTGGAGCAGTAGCACCGGCGCGGCGTTGGCGGGTCCCTCGTCGACGTAGTGCATACGCAGTCCACCAATGTCCACGTAGCGTGGAGCAAAGTCGAAGCCAGGCAAGCTCACGAAGCGATCATCAGGAGTGCGCAGGTAGTCCATGGGGCCGCATTCTACTCGGCTCGAGCATGGCTGCGTTTTCTACGGACTCTCGAGCAGCATTCCACCGGCTACTTTACGCACGTACTCGGAAGGGTCCTGGCGTGCCGCGGCTTCAACCAGCGACCGGGCTTCAGGGAACTTGGCGTGGGCCTTCCACAGATTGGAAAGGAGCGCGGCGCGGACTTTCTCGTTGTCGTCTTGGAGGAGGGCTCTCTTCTGCGCGGCGAAGGATTCGGCGGACATATTGCGGAAGCTCAGAGCGTAAGCGGCTTCCAGGCGGGTGGCACCGTGTCCCCAGACTCGCACTCGACTCCGGTATGGAGGAAGCCACGTGGCCAGGCGTTGTGTGCTGCCCGCATCCGGCCGGCTATTAGCTCTCGTGCCCAAAAACATGGATACTAAAGTTTGTGAATCCGGCCAATCAGCGCGTGGTCCGCGGCTTTCTCGACTACCTAAACGTCGAGAAGGGCTTGGCTGCCTTGAGCGTGAGGTCGTACCAGTCTGATCTGGTGCAATTTGCCGATTTTCTGGAAGGCCTTCGCCGCGAGCTGATCGAGGCCCGACGGCAAGACGTGCGTGCGTTTCTTAGCCAGCTGTTTGCCAATGGTGTTAGCGATCGCTCGGTGGCGCGGAAGCTCTCCGCGTTGCGCCACTTCTACAAGTACCTGTTGCTGGACCGCATGGTCAAGCACGATCCCACCATGGAGATCGATTCTCCTCGGCAATGGAAGGTCTTGCCCAAAGCGCTGGCGGGAAGCGAGATCGAAGCCATGCTCGGGACCAAGCAGACCGCGTCGTCGGTCGCACATCCCTTAAATTCAGCGCGAGTGACGGCAGCGCTGGCCGAACGCGATCGCGCGTTGCTCGAAGTTCTGTACGCCGGCGGGCTGCGGGTCTCCGAGGTCGTCAACGTGAAGCTCGAAGACCTGAAGCTGGAGCTGGGACACGTGTTGGTTCGCGGCAAAGGTGACAAGGAACGCCTTGTGCCCTTGGGGCGGGCAGCGCAGGAAGCACTGCTCAGCTACATCACCAACGGCCGCAACGTTCTTTTGCGAGGACGACTCTCGCCCAGGGTCTTTGTGCGGCGGGGCGGAGGGGGACTGACACGCCAGCGGGTCTGGCAAATGGTAAGCGCTGCATCGGACGGAGCCGGCGGCCGCCATGCCAGCCCGCACATGCTGCGTCACAGTTTGGCCACGCATATGGTCGAAAACGGAGCCGACCTGCGCACGGTGCAGACCATCCTGGGCCACGCCGATGTGTCGACTACCCAGGTTTATACTCACGTGGCTCTTGACCGGCTGAAGAATGTTTATCGTAAGTTTCATCCTCGTGGGAAGTCGAGATCGGTGCGTCCGGAGGCCGAAGCGTGAGGCCGGTAAGCGAGAACAAGATCACCAAGCCTGAAGCCGCGTCGGTGCAGATTCATCCCGAGGTCGTGAAGGGAATCAAGAAGTATCTGGACGCGCTGAGCGGGGAGCGTAATGCCTCGGCGCACACCGTACGTGCATACTCGAACGAGCTCCGTCGCTTTGCCGAATATCTAGGTCCCAAACTGCGCTGGCGCGATGTAGATCACGTCACCATCCGAGGCTTTCTTGCCCATCTGCATGTGCAAGGGCTGACCAAGGTTTCCGTGGCCCGGGCGCTGGCGGCGCTGCGATCCCTCTACAAATGGCTGGCGCGAGAGGGGATCGTAGAGCAGAATCCGGCCAAGCTGGTGGCCACGCCGCGGCTGCCGAAGAAGCTGCCACGCGTGCCCACTTTGGAGGAAATCAACGGCCTGCTCGACAGCCATCTGCCGGAGGCTGCGGCCTTCCCTGAGCGCGACCGCGCCATCTTTGAACTGCTCTATGGATGCGGGTTGCGCAACTCCGAGCTGGTGGGGATCGAGCTGGGCGATATAGAAGATGCCAACGGCGTGATCCTGGTGCGGGGAAAGGGAAAGAAGCAGCGCTACGTGCCGCTGGAGGGTGCAGCGGCTGAGGCGCTCAAAGCTTATCGCCTGGTACGCCAACAACTGCTGCGCGAACACGGAAAGACCACGCGGCGGTTGTTCGTCAATCGCCGAGGCGGGCCTCTGACCACGCGCAGCGTAGCCCGGATCGTCAAGCAGATCGCCGTGGCCAGGGGGCTGTCGCCAGACGTCCATCCCCATACCCTGCGTCATGCCTTCGGCACGCACATGCTGAGCGAAGGTGCCGATCTTCGCGCTATCCAGGAGCTGCTGGGACATGAGAGGCTCTCGACCACGCAGAAATATACGCAGCTTTCCATGAACCAGGTGATGGAGGTCTACGACCGAACTCATCCTCGTGCAAAATAGCTCAGGACAAAGTAGCCCAGAGCCAAATCGAAGGAGTCCTTTATGAGCAGATTCGCACTCTTAGTTTCGAACATGGCAGTCTTGTCCTCGATGATCGTTCTATCGACTATGCTGGCTGGCCCGTGCCTTCTGGCTCAGCAACCGGCCGCGCCGGAGCCGACAGCTCCCAAGACTCAAGCCAAGACCGCCGCCACTGACGGACCGCCTACCGCGGAGCAAGTCACGAAGCTTCTCGAGTTGCTTCAGGTGCGTGACAGCCTGCAGGTGACGCTCGACGCCGTCAAGAAGCAGCTGAGAAACAGCGCCGAAGAACAATTCCGGGACAAGATACTCAACCCTTCGCCACAGCAGTTGAAGTCGATTCAGGGGATCGTGGACGACGTGTTCGGCGATCTCTCGGCCGACGACATGATCAAGGATGTGGTCCCCGTCTATCAGAAGCACCTGACTCGCAGCGACGTGCGTGCCCTCGTAGCCTTCTACAGCTCGCCCCCGGGACAGAAGATCCTGCGCGAACAGCCGGCCATGGTCCGGGAAAGCATGCAGGCAGCGGGCGCCAGCCAGCAGAAAAAGATGGAGGTCGTGCTGGCCAAACTCGACGTGCGCGTGCAGCAATTGATCGAGCAGGAACAGGGAAAAGGCGAGCCGAAGAAATAGGTTTGGGCGAAGGATTGTTGCCACTGTCTGACTCGATTCAGATGTCCCCTTGTTCTAGGACGACTTCAGGCGCCTGCCATCGCGCTTGCGGTCCTTCGCGGTGCCCTACATCGTACTTTAGGAACCAGCCCACTCCCCTTAGAAAACCTTAAGAACCCCAGTGTTTTTAGCGGATTACCGAAGTACCGTTGTGTGAAATCGCGCTATTTCCGAAAATGAGGTCCGGAATTCGGCCACTGTACTCGCGTAACGCCCGGGTGCCTTGGTATGGATCACAGGAATACGAGGAGAAGATTCATGACACAGAAATCAATACTAGTTTTGGCGATGATGGCGCTGTCCGCGGCCGCGTTCGCGAACACAAGCGCCAACAATACCAACAAAGTGTCTCCGACACTCAACGTTACAGCGAATGTCCAAGATGCGGTTCAGCTGACCCTGAGCACCGGCTCCGTTGCACCTGCACATTGCGCCGTGGTAGCTGGCGCCGGTACCGACTACAAGATGGACTTCGGAACCGTCGACGCGATGGCCATCAACAATGGAAACTGCAACAAGTTTGCCCCGCTAACTCCCGGCTCCCCCTCCAGCCCGGCAGTTTACTGGACGGACTATACGCTGACTCCGTCGTGGACCGGCTTGACGGCGACCAACACGTCTTCGATCACAGCGTTCACATCGACCGCGGCCCCGGCAGGCGTGAACATCCTGGTTCCTAGTCTCAGCACCGACACCAACACCACGGCTAGCTTGACCGTGTCTACGTGGACCACGATCGGCAACACGATTGGAACGGCGACACCGGTGGTTTCCGGCGCCGCGCTGTCAGCCGGAAGCGCGGACGGCCAAGCGGTGCAACGTTTCCTGGGTCTTTCGATTTCGCCCGCGGCAGCGCCTGGCGCAGTGAACGCCGTGGTGACCTTCACGATGACGATTCAGTAAAAGGAACTCTTCTCCCCGTACTGATTAACCCTATGGTCATGAACCAGGATGATGAGAGCAGCACACAGTGAACGGACCCGATGCCAGCCACGTTTTGTCGAAGACAGGAATGGCCAGGCGTTCGCTCTGACTGTTTCGAAGTCTGCTCTTATCGTTCTGGTTGTGATCGTTGTACTCGCTCCCCGGCCCGCGCTGGGCCAGACTGGGGCATTCAGCCTGCTGGCTTCCCCCGGCGGCATCACGGGCACGCTGGTGGGCACCGACTACGTCAACACTTTCGGCAACATGAATGGCCTGGGGATCGGCGCACCGAACGCCGGTCTTACTGTGTCCGCCCTCAGCAACGGTGCGCTCTACTTTTCCCAATACCAAGTCCAGTTCAGCTCCTTACCGGCCGGCCACACCGCGACTCTTACCGCCTACGTCAGCACTAATTTCACTCATCCTGCGGCTCAGGTTGTGGAGAATTGTCCGAACACTTCGGCATGTACTTCGTCCGCCGGATACTCCGCGATGTCGACGAGCGCAGCCGCGCAGACCGCGGTCGTTGCCAGCATGGGCAACGGCACTACCACGGTGGGGATTGGCGTCTTCATCCCTGATAACGACGGCGCCTCGGCATTTACGGGAGCCGACGGCGCTGCTGTCATTAACTTTACGATGACGGATCTGAGTACTCGGAAGGTACTGGCAACAGCAACCTGGACATTCAACGGTGCGCCTGCCCAGACTGTTCAGGACGCGGTTCAGCTCACCTTGGCCACGGCACCGGGCGGGCTCTCGGTCGCGGCAGCCGCTGACTACTCCATGGCTTTCGGCAACGTGAACGGCCTGGGCATCGGCCCGGGTGCGGGATTAACCATGGTCGCCGCGGCGGGTGGGGTCATTTACTCGACGCCTTACCTTCTTAACCCAGCCTACACCGATTTCACCTCGACGACCGCCACGATCAGCGTCTACGTGAGCACGAATTTCGCTCACCCGGCGATCTTGAAAATGGAAGACTCGGGTGCCAGCGCAGGCCCTTACGCCACGATCTCGACCACCGCGGGTGTGCCTACGCAGATCACCAGCGCCGCCGCGGACCGGGCTTCGATCACGCGATACCTCGGCATGTTTGTGGGCCTCAACAATGCTCCGGCATTTCTTGGATCCGATAACGCAACCCTGACTTTTACCATGACGGTGCCCTAATGAAATACAGAAT
>DATDGP010000333.1:0-9048 GCA_036522035.1 Terriglobales bacterium | reverse complement strand
GTATCACAAAGTCGGAACTGGTGAGATCAGGATGGCGACGGCTGTAGCCGGCAAGCATTTTGGCGATTTGCTTGGGCGTGGTCACTCCGAGATCCCCGATCACACTGCGATGCAGCGCGTGCGGGTTGTAAAAGTTAACGACCTCGCGCGCGAAGTCAGCGCAGTTATGCTTGATGAAGCTGTAACGCTTCCTGTTGCTTTCGCTGTTGAGCTTGGCAATCAAGGCGGCATCTTGCTGCGCGCTAGTTTCGATCTTGAAAGCGTAGGAGGTGCGGTCATAGGCCGATCCCACCAGTTCGTACCAATCACCCGCCGGGGTTCCGCCGTCGGGACGATCGGGCGCCAGGGACTCGAGGTATTTGCGCCGGTATTGATCTCTGAGGAAGGCAACCAGCTTGGTATCAGCGAACAGCGGGATATCCTCCCGCTGGTCGACGGCAAAAAGGTAAGGCACCAGTGGGATGGCGATCCAATCGTATCCCCCAACAGCCTTGTAGCGGCTCAGCACCACCCCGTCTTCGCCCGCCGCGCACGGACGCAACTCGACGGGAGATTGCGCGCACACGTGATTAAGATAGACGGCCGCGTGCCCGGTGCCAGCGAAAGCACCATCGTAACTGTAAGGCTCTTCGAGAAGCAGCGTGGCGTCGGCGTGGGCACGCGGTACAACGCCAAGGCACAGAACAAACACAGCACACAACTTCCAGAGTGTCGACAACACACTCAGTGGCGTTCCGACATTGCTTCTGCGACGCTGCATGGTGGAGTTGAGTCGGAGGCCTTAGGCCCTCACCTATCTCTAACAACCCACTTACCAAGGCTAAGTTGTGTTCAAAACGCACTCTAACACTTGGAAGTACGTGTTCGCATGTAGTGGATTGCGATGGTCGCCAAATTATCGGGCATGTCCCACCGCGCCGAACCATTCATAGGTGTTCGGCGTAACGAAGACATCTGTCACGCGGCCTCTTGTTCAGTCGCTGCTTTTCTGACGGGAAGATAAATGGTGAACTTGGTGCCCGCGCCGGGCTGACTTTGGACCTTGATGCTGCCCTGGTGCTGACGGACGATGCCATACGCCGTCGCCAGACCCAGGCCGGCTCCCTTGCCCGGCGGCTTGGTGGTGAAGAATGGTTCAAAGATCATGGCCTGCAAGCTCTCCGGGATTCCGACTCCATTGTCGGACACGCTGATCGAAATGAACTGCTCCAGCTGTTGAATTTCGTGACAACCGACAGCATCGGGACCGGCCAAGTCCGTATGCACGGTGAGCTGGCCGCCTTCGGGCATGGCGTCCAACGCGTTGAGAACCAGGTTGACCAGCACCTGCTCGATCTCGGCCGGCGCGGCCAGGATCGAAGGCAGGCCAGGATGCAGAGTTGTCGTCAGACGAACTTTGCTCCCGACCATAGGGCGAACCAGTTCGAGCGCCGCCTCGACCACCTCATTCATCTGCACCGATCGCGTCTCTAACTCGTGAATGCGGCTGAACTGAACTAACCGGCTCACCAGGTCGCTTCCCTTCTTGAGCGCCTGGGACATCTGTCGCAGCCGCTCGCGCGTCGCCTCTGGGACACCTGGATCAGCTAAGGCAAGCGCCGCGTTTTCGCCTACGACGGAAAGCATGTTGTTGAAGTCATGCGCCAGGCCGCCGGCCAGCACTCCGGCGGACTCAAGACGGTGAAACTGCTCTGCGGTACGGCGCAGCTCAACCTGCTCGGTCTCATCGCAGATCACCACCAGCACGCCTGTCAGACCCAAGACGGAAAAAATGTGGCCCGCAGCATGGAGCCACTTGCTACGGCCGTCCGGCAGAATCATGCGAAGATCCTGGGGTTCCACGGCCTCCCCCGCCAGAAGACGTGTGAGGGCGCATTGCTGAACGGGAATATCCCGTCCTTCACTGTCTTGAAAACGATATGCGCGCCTCCACTCGGAGAACGTTACGCCTCGAAGACTTTTGTCGGCTTCTTCTCCAAAGATGCGATGCGCGGCCTGATTGGCCAGCACCACCGTGCCGGACTTGTCAACGATCGCCAGAGCGACCCCGACAGCATCCAGAACGGCTTCGACAAGACCGGGAGGCTGGGCACTGAGTAAGGCTGGCATTGTGAAATCCCCAAGGTCTTTGAGGAGGGCAGAAGGTGATCAGACTGCGCGGTCTGCGCCAACACCATGAGAAGCCGCTTCTCGCACTCCAGGTTGCTTGAGCGGTGGCGCTGCTCGAATCAGCCTTCCACATTGCACGGGGAGACCGGAATCTGAAGCAGAATCGTGCAGGTTACCGTTCGAACCTGGACACCCCGCCTCACATCGCAGGCGTCCAACGTCTTGACTCAGTGATTATTCCGCTAAACAGTTTCAGGGAGCCTGCATCATGAGCGACAACACCATCAGCATTCTTGACGGGTCAACTTTTCTTGTCTCCAGCCCCAATGGCGATATCGATGCCGGTCCTGACCAGGCGCACGGCTTGTTCTATAAGGACATGCGGCATCTCTCGAAGTGGAAACTCACCATCAAGGGCATTCCACTGGACGTACTGTCGACGGACACGCTCGAGTACTATTACGCCCAGCACTTCTGCGTTCCTCCGACCGGCACCATTTATAAAAACCCTACCATCTCCATCGTACGCCGGCGATTTGTAGGTGACGGTTTCGTGGAAGATCTGACCGTCCTGAACCACGGCACCGAAGCCGAAGAGGTCGAGCTGCGCCTGGACGCCGATTCAGACTTCGCCGATTTGTTTGAAGTGAAGGATGCCTTGCAGAAAAAGGGCAAGCGTTACCGCGAAGTCCGAAATCGCCAGCTGGTATTGGGCTATCGTCGTGACCATTTCGTCCGCGAGACCATTGTCTCCGCCACTATGCGCACGACCGACATGGACTCGGCCGGAGCCGTTTTTCGTTTCGTACTGCAACCCAAAACAACGTGGAACGTGAAGTTTTACATCACTCCGGTCACAGGGGAGACCACGCACCAGCCCAAGTTCGCGACCGCTGCAGGAGCCGCGATGCGGCGCGACCTCAAAGACTGGATCGAGCAAGCGCCCACGGTGACTTGTCACGTCGAGGCGGTGCGGCTTTACATGCGCAGCCTGGCCGATGTTGCCGCCCTGCGTTTTCGTCCTGACACTATGCCCGAACATTGTCTTCCTGCCGCGGGCCTGCCCTGGTTCATGGCTTTATTTGGGCGCGACAGTTTGATCACCAGCTATCAAATGCTGCCCTTCGCCCCGGAACTGGCATCCACCACGCTCCGAGCGCTGGCGGCCGCTCAAGGCAAGAAAGAAGTGGAACTCACCGAGGAAGAGCCGGGACGCATCCTGCATGAACTACGGTTTGGCGAGCTGACTTATTTCCGCGAACGCCCGCAATCTCCCTACTACGGCGCCAGCGATACCACGCCTTTTTTCCTGGTGCTGCTCGATGAATATGAACGCTGGACCGGTGACGTGGAATTGGTGCGCGAACTTGAGCGCCATGCTCGCGCGGCCCTGAACTGGATCGACAAATACGGCGACCGTGATG
Organism: Terriglobales bacterium; assembly: GCA_036522035.1. GTDB lineage: Bacteria > Acidobacteriota > Terriglobia > Terriglobales > Acidobacteriaceae > Angelobacter. Next base: position 5,515 of record DATDGP010000333.1, on the reverse strand, counting down.
GCGACGGGTATATCGAATACCAGCGCAAGACCAACCTGGGTCTGGAGAACCAGTGCTGGAAGGATTCCTGGAACTCCATCCTCTTCCACGACGGCGGGCTGGCGCCAACTCCGCTCGCCACCTGTGAAATCCAGGGCTACGCCTACGATGCCAAGGTCCGTTGTGCGCGTCTGGCGCGCGAGATCTGGAAGGACGAAGCGCTGGCCGTAAAGCTGGAGCAGCAGGCTGCGGAGCTGAAGCGCCGTTTCAACAAAGAATACTGGATTCCCGATCGTCAGTTCTTCGCCGTAGCACTGGACGGCAGAAAGAGACAAGTCGACAGCCTGTGCTCCAACATCGGGCACCTGCTATGGAGCGGCATTGTCGACGACGACAAAGCAACCGCGATCCGCGATCACCTGATGAGCCCCAAAATGTTTTCTGGATGGGGTATTCGCACCATGGCCGAAGGCGAAGGCGGTTTTAATCCCATCGAGTACCACGACGGAACGGTGTGGCCTCACGACTCGGGCATCGTTGCTGCTGGTCTGGCGCGTTACGGCTTTCGCAAGGATGCAGCTGACATCATTGCCGGCATCTTTGAAGCCAGTATCATCTTCCGCTATCGCTTGCCGGAGGTCTTCGCCGGGTACGCGCGCGCAAAAACTCGCTACCCGGTGCAGTACACAACTTCGTGTAGTCCGCAGGCCTGGGCCGCCGGCATGCCGATGCTGGCGATCCGCACTTTGCTCGGTCTGGAGCCCAAGGGCGATACCCTGACTTCGTGTTCCGACCCCGTGCTTCCCCCTTGGTTCGGGACCCTCACCGTCGAAGGCATTCGCGGTCGTTGGGGCCGTGCGAGCGTGACCGCCAAGGGCGATGAGAAGGGAATGCTCACCATGAAACAGATCTACGAACGTGTGCTGACGTCGCGCGGCGACCTGGGCGAGGAGGAACTGGCAGCGTAGCCACCAGCATCGCCCCAACCACTGAAATCCCGGTTCATTGGAGGCCGAGACACGAAGAAAAACATGGAGGCGCAGTTCAGGAATCGGATCGTCGACACAGAGACTTAGGCGTCGGCAGAGACAAACTTTATCCAATCATTCGTTTTCCGGGTGCCTCCGCGCCGTCGCGTCGCTGCGCTGGTCCCGCATTTGTCAGATACCCGTTGGGCTCGGCTGTCTGGATTCCCTCAGGCAGGCTGCCTCCGTTATATTCGACCAGCCGGTTTTTCCATTTGAGGAAGTCGGTGATGGTCTGCGGCTCGATCCGGACCTCGACGCGACGCAGGCTCGCCAGCAACAGGTTCATCTCCAACATGAGGCCGGCCTGGCAGCGCTGGTTCAAGCGGCTGGCGCGTACCACGACCTTTACCTCACGCCCCTTGACTTCCAACAACCCCCACTTGTCGGGCAATTCATTCGGCGCGATCAAACCGGCGGGCGCGAGGTAGAAGCGTTCCGAACCCATGCCCAGTTCCGGGCTGCGACGAAAGGGCTTCTCGCGGTCAGCCAGGAAATCCGCGCGGGAGACCTTACACTCCACCAGAACCGAAAGGCAGTTTCCTTTCCAGGCGATGACGTCGGGCGTCTCGCCGCTGGCGCAGGACTGTTCGGAGAGCACGATGCTCGAGCGGTAGTGGCGGCGCAACCAAAGTTCGGCGAGGTGGACGAGTTGTTGATGCTTCACGAGTGGAGTTGTATCGCGAACCTAATCTCGCCGCCTAGTATCTTTCAGGCTTCGCTGGCGTGTGAAGGAGTGCGAAGCCGCTATGATCTCAAGTCGGGCAGCTTGGCTGGTTGTGGGAAGACCGATGGATTGGAGAGAGGACCTACTCGCTGGTGGTTCTTGGGTTATCGACCATCGTGGCGGGGTGGCGCGTTTCATACCTGACAGTTTGCGGTCGTCCAGGCCGCGTACTGCCTGCTCTCCATTCCTTTCGCGCTCGTGCCTTTCCTGATCTCCGACTACGCTCTGCGCCACGCCCGAATTGTGTTTGTCATGATCTTGACCATTCTGGCCTTCTGGCGATCGCCCGCCCGGGTTTTTGTGTCGGTCTGGTGCTTACGCAATGGCGTCGGTGAGAGGCTCGGCCTCAGTCAGAATTGGACAGCAATTGCCCCAGCGTGGGCTTGTGTTTCTCCCGCTTGGCGCGCTTCTGGCTCTCTTCACGCTGGACCGGGGGCGGCGCACCCAGCGCCGTCCGCGCCATGGACTTGACGGCTGTCGTGGCAGTGAACTTATTGCGCTTTTTCTTCTTTTTGGGCACACCTAAGTCTAAACGGGAGTGCTGGACCGAGGAGCAGCTCTCCCGAAACGGCTCCGCATTCGACGCGATCAGACGGCATTTCTCTGCTTCGGGCATCAGATCTGTGGTTAATATAGTAGTAATGGATGAACGGGATTTTTTTGACGAGAAAGAAGCCAAAAAACCGCACTCGCTGAATTGCCCGCATTGTCAGCAGGCCAACGAGTACGAACTCTGCTGGCTGGTGAGGACAAAGAAGAGACAGCTGCCGCCCCGGGCCGACGAACGCGACCGCGCAAAATTCGCGAAAGCCCAGTCCTATATGGTGCGCCGCGACGACATGGTGGCATGCAAGAACATTCGCTGCCGCAAGCGCTTCGAGGTTGCGGGAATTCAGTCGGTGGCTTTTCTCGATTGACGGGCGGTCAGCTGGAAGCGACTAGCCGCAGTCCTTCAAGCGGGTTCGATCTCGGTTCTATCGGTGCTCAAGAGCTGATCAGCGAGCATCAGCCAGTGTTTGATCAGGGGTGAGGCTTCGTCCCCGTCTTCTTTCCGGCCGAGAAAGCCGCTGTCTGGAACCAGCTTCTGCCGGAATTCAGCTACCCAGTCGGTATGGTACATACCTCACCTGCCTTCACAACTGCGGAATCACTGATCGGCAGACAATACCAGAAGCTGGTCTGTGGAAGGTTGTGGACGACTGTGGAGAACACGTCCGAAATGGCCCTAAGCGGTCAGAATGCGTCACCACAAGTTTCCTTAAAGACATTGAACCCCCGACTCGCAAAAAAGTTTCACTTCGCCTGACCACGGCGGAAACGCGACCGTGCGACGAACCCGTTCTCTCGTTTATACTTGCAGGTTTTACCGACCAGGACCGAGGCCTTAATTTCGAACATCTAATTCCACAGGAACAAAGAACAACGCTATGAAGATTCTGGTGTGCATGAAGCAGGTCCCGCAAAAAGACGCGCCCTTAAAGCTCAACGAAAACGGAACCTGGATTCGTGAAGACGTTTCCTACGAGGTCAATGAGCCGGATGCATTCGCGCTCGAAGAGGCCTTACGCCAGAAAGAGAAGCATGGCGGCGAAGTGGTGGTGATTACCGCCGGTCCGGGGCGGGCACAGACGGTTCTGCGGGAAGGCTTGGCCAAGGGAGCCGACCGCGCCATCCATCTTGAAGACAACGCCTTTGTGGGCCTGGATGCTAACAACGTAGCCAAAGCGTTTGTCGCTGCGATCAAAGGCGAAACCTTCGATCTGATCTTTACCGGCCTGCAGTCAGACGACTACGGCTATGCGCAGACCGGTGTGATCATGGCTGAATTGCTGGGCTGGCCGCACGCAACCATCATCATGGAGATCCAGAAGACCGACGCCGGAATTAAAGTGAAGCGGGAACTCGAGTCGGGATTCTTCCAGCACGTGGGCCTACCCTTGCCGGCGGTTTTGACCATCCAGTCGGGCATCAACAAGCTGCGGTACGCCACGTTGCTCGGCATCAAGCAGGCCAAGAACAAGCCGCTGCGCAAGGTCACCCTGGACGAAGTGAAGTCCGTGCTGGGCGAGAATTTGCAGAAGATCGAAAAGCTGTACCTGCCCCAGAAGAGCAAGAAGACGGAGATGCTGGAAGGCGCACCAGGGGAAGTGGCCAAAAAGCTGGTGGACCGTCTGCGCAACGAGGTGCGGGTGATTTGAGCCTCGGCGCCGTCTTCGGGGAACAGAGTTTGCTGTAAGGAGGATAGCCAATGGAAAGAATGGAATACGATCCCGAAGGCGGAAATTACCTCCCCGTAACCGAACATGAAACCGGGTCAACCTTGATCGTGGTGGGGTTGATTATGCTGATCGCGGCGGCGGGTTGGGGGCTTTTTGTGGGCTGGGACATCGAGGCAGGCGGCAAGATGATGCGCAACATTTTTGGCGTCGACGTCCTGCTCGCCCTGCTGCTGATTACTGTGGGTTACGTCAAGAAAAAGCGCTTAAAAAACTGAGTCACGAAGCGGAGAATCATGGCAGATACGATCCTGGTTATTGCGGAGCAGCGCGAAGGCAAACTCAATCGCGTCTCCTGGGAGACGGTTGCGGCCGCGCAAGCTATCGCCGCCGATACCGGTTGGACGATTGAAGGTGCGGTCTTCGGCAGCGGCATCGGGACCATCGCCCAGGAAGTCGCCGGCAAGAAGCTGGCCAAGGTGTACGCCATCGAGTCGCCCAAGCTCGAACGCTACCAGCCGGACGCGGCGGTCGCGGCGCTCAAGACCTTTATCCAGCAGAAACAGCCGAAGCTGGTGCTGATGCCGCACACCTACCAGGTGCGCGACTTTGCTCCGCAACTGGCTACGTCGCTGGGACGAACGTTGATCAGCGACTCGATCGGCTATCGCAAGGACGCGGGCAAGCTGCTCTTCACGCGCCAGATGTTTCAGGGCAAGTTCGCCGCCGATGTTTCATTCGCGTGCGATCCTCCGCACTTCGTTACCTTCCAGTCAGGCGCATTCCGCGGGGATAAAGCAGAAGCCGGCGCTTCGCCGGCTCCCGTCGAAGCCGTGAACGCCGAGGTTCCCGACAGCGCCATGCGCAATCAGCCCGAAGATCCGTTCAAGGAAGCCAAGCAAGCTGTCGACCTTACGCAGGCGGAGATCATCGTGTCGGTGGGCCGCGGGATCAAGGAACAGAAGAACATCGAGATCGCCAAAGCGTTGGCCGACGCGCTCGGCGGGGAGATCGCGGCCTCGCGTCCCATCTGTGACTCCGGCTGGCTGCCCATGGATCGCCAGATCGGCAGCTCGGGTCAGACGGTAGCTCCCAAAGTCTACCTGGCGGTCGGGATCAGCGGCGCCATCCAGCACATTGTGGGCATGAAGGGCGCGCGGACTATCATCGCGATTAATAAGGACGCCGAAGCGCCCATCTTCGAAATTGCCGATTACGGGGTGGTGGGGAATCTGTTCGATATCGTGCCCGCGTTGACCGAAGAAGTGAAGAAAGCGAAGGCTGGGGCCTAGAAGCAGGTCCACCACGGAGGCACGTCACGCTCTTTGTCATCCTAAGCGAAGGTCGAGCAAGGCGACAAACAAAATAGTGCGCGCTTGGCTTGTGATTGGGTGTGAAAAACTGAATGATTTACTTTCGCAAACCGCTTGAAGGAATCGAACGGCCGCAGATGGAAGCCGACGTCACCATCGTGGGTGGAGGACCGGCCGGCATGGCTTGCGCCCTGCGCCTTTCCCAGCTCATCGACGATCACAATCGCCGCTTTCCACAGTCGCTAATCAGCAAAG
>DATDGP010000332.1:0-14189 GCA_036522035.1 Terriglobales bacterium | reverse complement strand
GTATACGTATATTTGAAGCCCCCGAACGGTTGGAGGAGCACGTCAAGATCGAGTGCCCAGTTGGCAGCCTCGGACGGGCGGTCGAACAATGTCTTTGGTGGGTCCGTGGCAGTCAGCGGCAACACACTGATCCCAGGCGCGTACGGCTGGAATTCTGAGCAAGGCGCGGCGTACGTCTTCGGTCCTTGATCTGGGCCGGCGTGCTGCCACTGCCGAGGCTCTAGAAGTGCCAGCAGTAAAACGGTTCTCGGGGGAGCATGACGATTCGCCTTGGGGACTAGACATCTTTAATCCGCGAAGTTGTTGCATTTGAGTCAAGTTTTTACGCGGCGAGTTGGGCTTGCTGGACTCGTCGGGTGATCTCGGCCTCCAGTTGTTGGAAACAGCGTTGTAGGGTTGAGTTCAGAGGCGGTGCGTTGGGCATGGCCTCGGACAGGCCCGGACGGAGGATGCGGGCATGAACGCGCGTGAAGAAAAGGGAGGCGCGCAGCCCGAACTCGGTCACTTGGTAGCGATGTGTCCTGGGGATGCGTTCGATAGAACCGTGCAGGCGCAGCCGAGCCCACGACCTGCACCGGGAAAATGAGACTCGTTGGAATCCCGGCCCGCCTCCCCCGCTTGTGGATCATGCAGTGCACGTCCTGTTCCAGAATGGCATGGCGGGTGAGCTCCCCCGCTCCTGCCGCGCGCCGAACCGCCAGCTCGTGCGGTCCTTCGCCAGGCCGGCCCGCTCGATGTAGGCCTCGAAGTACGCGCCCAGGTTATGGTGCACCGGCATCTCGTGCCGCTTGCCGCCTTTCTCCTCCAAGCGCACCCAGCCCCGCCGCTGGGTGTAGTAGTCCTCCATCCGCATCCTTACCGCCGCTCCCACCCGGGCGAGGGTGTACACCAGCAAGGCGATCAGCGCCCAATCCCGCAACCCGATGAGGATCTTCGGCTTGATGCGCTTCAGCAGCTCCCGCGTCTCTTACACCGTCAGCACCGGCGTCTTGCCTTTCCTCAACCCATTAATGAACGGGGGTTCTTTTAAGGGTATGGTTCGTTTCGTGGTGTACGCCATCGAGCTTTACCACCCAAAGGAGCACCCTATGAACGACAGCAAGAATATCGGCATGGGCGTGCATGCGACGAGCTCGGTATCGCTGTGCTGGATGACGCCGGGAAATTGATCATGGAGGCGACGATTCGCAACCGAGGCTAGTACAATAGTCGATACCATCCGTGCTCCCGTCAAAAGAATAACTTAGAGATGATTATTTGCTGTCAAGGCAAAGTAGAAAGTTCCTGTTCCGAGCAAAGTAGAATGTTCCGCTTTTCCCTTTTTGGAGGCTGACCGAAGGAGCCCGTAGGGCGACTGAGGTTAGCCTCCAAAAAAACGCCGCGCCCCGCCCCCTACCCGGTTCCACGCGGTGCTCCAACTTTCTCCGACTTCACAATCGCCCATACCGGCGGGCTTCTTTGCAGATCGAAGCCCTTCATCCAATTCGACGGCGTCTTGGTTCGGGGTGCCTTCACGGCTCGAGGCCTCGGCGGCTGCGTTGCCCTGGGTTGAGGCTGGCATTCCGCCACGCTGACGTAGCCCTGCCGAAACCGCACGGCCAGGCTCCCATCCAGGCGCCGCTCCACGCGCACCCGACCGCCTCGCAGCCCCGCCCGATTACCGCTGCGCCCAATCTGGTAGATCCTTCCCTGGTAGCGGATCGTGTAGTCCTGGGTTACGACGCGTTCTTCCACGTGGCTCAGCGTGGCTGCCAGATCCTGTTCCTCACCCAAGGGACGATGCGCGTCGGCGCTTCCTCGCGGCGCCACCGTGAAGCTCTGCTCCCACTGCGGCAGGTATTCTTCTTCCAGTAATGGTTGGCTTCCTCCAGCGTCCGCGCTCCCGCCAGTCGCAGCCCTTTCACCAGCCGGTCCTGGGCCGTCCCGAAGAAGCGTTCGATGCGTCCCTTGGCTTGCGGCGAGTGCGCCGCCACCCACCCGATTCCCAACTCCCGCAGCGCCCGCCCGATCTGCGTCAGCTCTTCCTTCACCGCTTCGTCGGCCGCTTCCACCCGGGGCCGGTTCACCGTAAACAAGCTGCTCTTATCGGTGTAAAACTCCGGCGGCCGCCCCCAGCGCTCCAGATAACTCCACAACACCCGCAGATTCTCTTCCGTGCTGTCCTGGCTCACGAAGCGCGCCCAGGCCCGGCTGCTGGCGTCGTCGATCATCGCCACCAGGTACAGCCTCGGCCCTCGCCCTTCCAGCCAATCGTGCTCCGAGGTGTCCCACTGCACCAACTCGCCCCGGCAGCTCCGCCGCGCCCGCCAGACGTGCACCTCCTCGGCCTTCCGCCGCTTCACCCGCCGCAGCCCGGCCCCGATCAGCCATTGCCGCAGCGTCTCCTTGCTCACCTTCACCCCGTCCTGCTTCGCCAGATACTCGCAAGCCAGCGTCGGTCCGAAGTCCCCATACTTGGCCTGTACCAGCTTCAAGGCCTTCCTGCGCACCCTCTCCCCCAGCCGCCGGTTCGACACCCGGCCGCGCAGCCCATGCACCACGCCTCGGTCCCCTTTCTTCTTCACCCGCCGGAGCAACTCTCTCACCCAACGCTCGCTAATCTGCAACTGCGCCCCGGCTCCGCATTGCGTCAAATGTCCTCTCGCCACTTCATGCAAAACCTTCAGCCGATCCCGATCTCTCCTGCTTAGCACCAGCTTCTCCTGTTCGCTCATCCGGCCAGTCTGCCGGTTCTGAACAGGAACTTCCTACTTTGCTCACACAGGAACTTCTCATATTGCTGCGACAGAGATGATTATTTGCTTGACAGGCTCCAGCCTCGGTGTTCAAATGCTACGCTTCGTAGCCTAAAGTCAGCCAAATCAAATTCTGGACAGATGGGGGCGTATGAGCATCAGGCGCTTTGTTCTGGGACTTTCTGGAGCAATTTGTCTTTTCGTTCTGTTGACCACCGGACTGAGCGTTCCGACCGTACCCGTTTATCATGTGGACGGCGTGACCAGCTTCACTCACAGCGGTGATTGTGCCCTGGGGGCTGGCTCCGGGACCACAATGGAAGATGCAATCTGTTCACTCCCCTCGGGTGGCTCCGGAACGTTTTATGCCGATAATTGCGGAGAAGTGTTTAGTGACTATCTGATGTTACTGGTGCCCAACACATACGTCCAGGTTCGTGGCGACCAGTGCGGAAACACCACAACGCCGTATTACACAACCGTTCAGCAGCCGATACTAAACATGGGCGGCTTCATTGGCGCGGGACGCGGCGCGGTAGGTCCGACTTATGGAGGATCAGCCATTGTCGCGTGCTTGGGAGGTACATCCTGTGGGACCGGCGTAAATTTTCCAGCCCCGATTCCGGATCCGACGGCCCAGGTCACCTTCGGGACAGCTGTCGCCGGAGCATGCACCTACACCGGTGTCTATATACGGTACGCTAACATGGCACCTGATGGTGCCCTGACATCGGCTCCAAATGCGATCGAAAACAACACGACTGTGACCTCTGGGAACTGCGCTCAGGCGAAGTTGCCCGCGACACCAACTGGGACGGCAACTGGCAACGTGTCGGTGACGCACGGATCCACAACCGTCACGTGGTGCTCGGGGACCCATTTTCTTCCGGGTCCAAGCTGGAATTTGGCTCCGATCATGATTGGCCCCGTCCAGATGACGATCGATAGCTACGTCGCAGGCAGCAAGGGTGTGTTAACCGAGAAATCGCTGACCCTAACGACGAGTTGGACTGGCACTGGCGTCTCGTGCGCCGGAGGCGGGGCTACCTACTACGGTCCGAATGCGGCTATATACGCCTGTGACGCAAGTTCCGGAAGCTGTGCAGGCAACGAGACCTTTCTTGAGTATGCAGCCCTCACGAACGCCACGACAACTTGGAACATTCCCAATCCTAGTGCTGCAAATGGTTTTCCGACCACCAACGCCACGGGCGCGGTCTTCTTGATGACTGCCCCTGCACCTGCCACGACCAGCCCCCAATTCGGCGAACAGCTGCTCTATTGGTCTATCGACTGCAACGGCGCGGCGGCCAACGCAGTGGTCAACCGCATGTCGCAGGAAACGAGCGACCTGGGGTGGATCAATGCCAAGAACTGTCCCGGACTGCTCACCGCGACGGCTCCCTATATCATCGCAGGCAATAACGGTGCATCGGGTGCAAACAACATGGGAACACACGACCTGACGACGGACATGGCCAACCTCTCAACCTGTGCCTCAGAATTTGGTGGCTCCCAAGGCTATCCGTGCAATCCGGGAAGTGGCTTAGCTTCTTCAGTTCTAGCCTCGGGCACCGTTATGTTGACTGCGGGGTCCCCTTATACGGGGACCCTGAGCTTTACGACGGGAGCTATCGGCAATCTGACCGCAGGCTTCCCGATCATGTTCTATGCGCTGAGCGGAGACACCGGTCCCGGCGACCTCAGTTTTATCATCAACGCTATAAACCCAGGGGGCAGCTTTTGCACATCACCGTGCCTTACACTTGGCACAAGCACTACCGCGACGCAAGCTGTTCCGACAAACGGTGGTGGCAGCTACCACTGGGCCTACACGGGCTTTTCGGGCGCCGGATTCTATGATGCCGTCACATCCTCTTCCCGTGGGCTTAATGGCATGAGTATCACGCCCAACAGTGGCCCGACCCAGTTCGGTGTTGAGATCCAAAGCCATGTAGTGGGCACGTCTGTTCCGAACTCGGCAACAGAGTTTACGGTGAAAAACATACACTGCGAAGGCGGTCAGTCTGGCGTCACGAACAACTCCTTCGCGTTCCAATTCTGCATCGATGCTCATGGACCCGGCGGTGGGAGCGTGGAGAACGTGAACACGTCGTCCACGACCAGGGTCGCCGCCGTACACTTAGCGAACGATGCTGGAGTTTTAGCGCAGAACTGGACACTTACGGACATCGCTCCCTACCCGGCGGCAGGGATCGGTCCACCACCCCTCGAGGATGATGTGGACAGTTCGTGCCCCGGCTTCCCAGCTTTGGGCACGGGAATCCTCGCGAGCGGGAGCGCACTCGGTTTCGCTAGTATTGGTCCGGCGCCTTGCCAATACTATTTTCCCGGACTCGTTCTCCCCACAGGGAGCATTCCGCAGACTACTTACTGGTGTAACGGGGCCAACCAGAATGGCGCCGGCGCCGTGCTAGCCCACAACAACACGGAGTACGTCTGGCCCGAGATTATCCCCGTTCTAGTCAAAGCCGGACACTTAGTTATCTATGTCACTACGGCGGAGACGACCGGAAACGGTAACAATTATAGCTTCGGCCTTTTTGATTCTTCGGGAGCGTTGATCGCGCACACGGTAGCTGCTCCTCTCAGTACGCTGAATGCTAACACCCTGGCTTTTGCCGAGGGAACGGTTACTCTGCAAGGTCTTTACGCTTTTGGAGAGACGACTTCCGCCACGTGCGGTACGGGCAGTGCTTGTACGGGTAAACTTGAGTTTGGGCAATCCATCCTCGGGGCTTTTGTCTCGCCGACAAGCGCGGGAGCAACATCGAGCGCCGCTCAACCTTCGAGCATCACGTTTCCCACGATTGCTTGGACTGCGGGGACCCCTCCGGTAGTTTGCCTAGCTCCGTGAAGGAAGTAAAGAGAAGCGCAACTCAACTAACGAGGCTTCGCCTCAGACCAGCGAAGCGTGTACAGTAGGCTCCGTTCGTGAACTCGAAAACGGGTGGGGTAAACCCTCCCGTTCATGGACCGCGCAAGGCGGTAGTTGGCCTTCTGGCCGGTGGTCCGCAAACGGAGCCTGTATGAGCATAGCATCCAGTGTGGCCCAGATTCTCGAGAAGCATGTGAGTTTGGAAGTCGAGGGCATTGATCGCATGTATCTGAACGTCTACGTGCCTCGCCTGCAATGGGAGCAAGGCGTGGTCGGCTTCTTTCAAAAACACCTGGGGCAGCCGGTAGCCTCTTCGGCATTGATGGCGCCTCGCACCCGCGACTTCGTCGCCGCGGTAGAAAGATTCGTGAAAGCTCAGGCCATCCCGGTGGTGGTATTTCGCAAGGGCCAGCGCAAGGATGAGGTGATGGCGGAGCACCGGAAGCGCTTTCAGGCGTCCGAAGGAGTCGTCTTCATGGGCAAGGCCCAGGAGAAGACGCCCGTCTTTCACACCGAGAAACGGCGCAACCCGGAGACGGGCCGCCGTTACCCCTGGATTGTAAAGTCCACGGCTTTGGTGAACCACTACTACTTCTATTGCCTGGATGCGGTCCCTTCTTTCTCAAGTTCTGCTCCTACTTTCCCCATAACGCCAAAGTCTGTCTCAACGGCCACGAGTACGTGAAGCGCCAACTGGAAAGGAAGGGATCGCTTATCAAGCCTTGGACAACGGCATTCTTTCCTGCGCCGATCCGCGACGCCTGCAGGCCCTCTGCGATGACCTCTCGAAAGAGAAGATCGTAGCGCTGCTGGAGAAGTGGCTGCGCCGGCTGCCTCATCCTTTCACCCCTTCCGACCAAGAAGCCGGATACCGCTATGACCTTTCCATCCTGCAGGCCGAATTCTCTCTCACCCAGGTGCTGGACCGTCCCGCCCAAGGCCGCATCTTCTTTGAGCAAGTCATCCGCGAGAACCTCGACCTGGGGCGTCCCGATCAGGTGCAACTGATCTTCGGGCGCCTTGTCACGCGCGCTACCCCGGGCCGTTTCCGCACCCGCGTGATCACCCAGGGCGTCACGCCTTCCCTACACGTCGATTACAAGACCTCCCGCATCAAGCAGTACCACAAAGAGGGACGGGCGTTGCGTACCGAAACCACCATCAACAATCCCCGCGACTTCTCCTGCGGCAAGCAGCTGGATAACCTGCCGCGTCTGCGACAGCTCGGCTTCCAAGCCAACCGACGTTTGATCGAAGTCCAATGCCTCAGCCACGACTGCCGCTTGGGAGAAGACGCCTTCCAGCAAATCCATGGTCCTCGGGAGGTGATGGGGCAGCGAGCTTCGGCCCTGCGCTTCACCGATCCCCGCGTGCTGGTTTTGTGGACCGCCTTGGTCCTGTTCCGTCTTTTGCCCTGCGGTTTCGCTCATCGCGATTTGCGCGAGCACCTCGCCGCGCTCACCGGGCAAGCGCCCGCATCCCTGACCCCGGGCCGGATGACCTACGATCTGAGGCACCACGAGCGGGCCACAAAGACCTAGCCTCAGCAATGCCGGCTCGGAACCGCGTGCAGGATTTTTTCACGGCCCAGGTGAAAGAATGAAGCGCCGTTTAGCTTGGTCAATCCAACTTGGAGAGTGACTCCGAATTTTCCGCAACCTTAGGCGCAAAGAGGCCATGCCTCTCAAAGTGGCCTCTCTTGTTCCAACGAAGCCGGAATCAAAAGTGAACCGAGTGAGGTGCGCAGCGGTCGTGACTTGACAGCGGCGTGAGCGATTCGGGATCTGGTTCAGCGCCCCATCCCGTGCGCGGGTGCTTTCCCGTCCGCGCGGCTCTGCATGGAAGTTTGGTTGATTTTGTGTACGGGCTCGGAGGGGCCGTTTGGCTCCATGGCTGAACGGTGCGAGACGTCCCGGCTCAACTGCTGCGCGAGATTCGTTTCGTCGTTGGTGTAGATTTGGGCGTCGTAGCGGGCACGCGAGACCGACACGTAGGCCATCCGGCTGTTAATGAGGTTCGGGTGGGCCTGGTCGCTGTCCACGTGAATCAGCACGCGATCGGCGGTCTGCCCCTGACTGCTGTGGCTCGTGACCGCATAGCCGTAGTCGAGATGGGGATGGTTCTTGAGGTCGAACTCTACTCTGCGGCCTGAGTCCAGGTGAATTTTCGCCTGGCCGCTGTCGTCGATCTTCTCGATAGTGCCGAGCTCGCGATTGGCGAACTGTTGTTGCCGGTAGGGCGCGGTGAACTGCACACGGTCACCTTCCGCGAAGGCGCGCTCAGCTTCCCGATAGAGAGTCACACCGTGCAAACGGCGCGGATCGTAGGTCTGACGCTCACCGCTCGGGCGCTTCACAGTGATCAAGTTCTGCTTCTGATCAACGTGCCGGACGCGGGCGTATTCGCCGCCCTCGATGCCCAGCACTTGGCTGCCCTTGCTGTAGCGCACTACGTCGCCGGCTTCGTATTGTCCGGCCCATTGCCGGTCGGCACCGGTCATTTCCTGCCGTGGCAACAGCACCTTGATGCGGTGTTCGGTTTTGTCGACGTGACCGCGCAGCTGCATCTCGCTGTGGATGAACTGGTTGATTTCCTGCCGGGAACGATTGTCGGGTGAGACTACCAGTGTGCCTTCCGGGTGCGTGACGTATTCGTGGGCGATGGTCTTAAGGCGCTCGGCGCGATCGGCGATCTCGTGTACGCGACCCTGGCGGTCCAGGTTGTGAATTGCACCTCGCACTTCACCGCGCGCGAGCTGCTCTACCGCTTCTTTCAGCGCCGGGTCTTTCTGCCGCAGGATCTCATCGAGTCGGGCTGTCTGCAGCCCCGCTTCCTGCAGTTGGTGGTAAGGTCTTCCCGCTTCAACCGCTTCATGCTGGCGGACGTCGCCTACTAGAAGCACCCGGTCATTGCCGTGCAAGCCATGAAGAAATTCGTTCATCTGTTTGGTACTCGCGAGGCTGGATTCATCGAGGATGTAGAGGCGCTTCTGGCCGTCGTCCGTTTGGTCGCCGGGAACCAAGTGCCGCTGCAAGGTGCCGGATTCGATGCCGGCCTCACGCAGTATCTGGGCCGCGCGGGACGTGGGTGCGAGACCCTCGACTGCGTAGCCTTCGTGTTCGGCGGCTTCACGGATGGCAGCCAAAGAAGTTGTTTTGCCCGCTCCCGCCTTGCCTTCGAGCGCCGTCATCTGGTCGCGGCTGGAGAGGATCTGCTCGACGGCAGCGCGTTGGCTGGAGCTCAAGTGCGGGTGTTCCTGCTCGATCTCTCGGCGCGTGGCGAAGCTGACGAGCGCTTCATGTTGGCTCTGTCCGGCACGCATCTGCTCGACAATGTCGCGCTCGTAGCCGATCATCTCGGCGGTGGTGAAGCCGCGGCCCGCAGAGTTTGGCTTCTGCTGTTCAACCTGAATCAACTTGCCTTGCTCCACGTGCTGCTCGAATCGGCTGCGGACATCCGCCAGACTCGCTTCGCCCATGGAACGCTTGAGCGCATCCCGCATCAAGGCGCGTTCGTCGGCCACGGCTTCACGCTCGATGTTGCGCTCGCGGGAGTAAGTGAGTGCCGCTTCAATGGCCTTGGCTTTCTGTTCCTGCCTCGGTTCTTTCGGGCGGGCGTGGAGTTCCTGGGCCTGGCTGACGACATGCTCCGCCTGGTTGCCGAAGGCCTCGGCCATCTCCCTGTGTTGCTGGCGCACCTCGTCGGGTGACAGTTCCAACTTCGCCTCCCGTGTGCGATGGGCGGCGATCTGGGCAGCCCCAGCGCCTCTCAGGCCTTGCTCTTCCAGGTGCTGCTCGATCTGTTGCCGGCGTGGACTTGAGGCTTCCAGGTACTCTTGCGTATAGCCCTTGATTTCCGGCTGGCCGCTCTTGCCGGCTTCGATTTCGTAGCCCAGCTCTCGTAGTCGCCCGGCCAGCTCTGAGCGATATACAGCCGTGGCGTACTGCTGCGTGCGGTAGAGTTCCTGCGGCTGGATGGCGTGCGCCTTACCGTCTTCGGTCTCGGTGAGATTGAAGAAGACCACATGGGTGTGAAGCTGCGGCGCCGCGTAACCCTCAACCGGCCGGGCGCTGTCGTGCTCGAATTTGGCGGCGACCCATTGGCCCGTGGTCTCGGCCGGATGATTGCTGCCGATGCGCGCCTGAACGTACCGCTCCATCTCGTCCAGGGCGACCCTCACGCTTTGCCGGTGGGCCTCCCGTACGTGCTCGTCTCCGCCCACCAGCGCCGTGAGCGAGACGCTCTTGGGCGCGCTGAAGGTCGCATCCCAGCCAGCCCGGTGCTCCATGGTTCGAACTTTTTCGCCGCGCTGCGTTGCGTATTCTCGCACGACCTGGTGCCGCACCAACTGCTCGCCCGTTTTAGGATGTTGGCCTTCTGCCAGGCGGGCGAACTCCTCTTCTTTCACTTTACCGCCGAGATCCCATTGAGCGGCGAGCTTTCCGTGCCACTCGCCCTGAATACGCTCGCCTTCGCTGTAGTAGTTCTCCCGGCCGTTTCCGAACTCCTCCCGGTGATACGCCTGCGCCTGGCCCGAACTCAACGGCTTGGAGATGGTGATCATACGACCTTACTGGAAGAACGGTGTTTCCCCACGGCCTGGCGCTCGGTTGGCCTTCTGCTGCTGGCCTTGGGAGTGCTCCGGCTTCTGTTTCTGCTCAACGGTGCCTCGCGTTCCGAAGGCCGCAGGCTGGGATCGTTTCCCCGGCGGCTCCGATCGTTCGGAAAGGGTCCGCTCGATGAATCCTGGCGCGATCTCCGGTGGCCGCAGAAGTCGTGTTCGCAGGCGGACCACCAGATTTCCCGACTTCAGATAGCCCCGCAGCTTCTTCAATCCCGTAATCTCCGATGCCATCACCAGTGGTTCCACCCGCCGTTCCAGCGCGTAGCTCTTGGCGTCGCCCCGGTTGCGGTAGCCGTCTGAGCGGCTCTCCCGCAAGTGTTCAACTTCGATCTCCCCAATGGCCTCGCTGATCCATTTGGCGGCTCGCGGTTCGCTGGTGCGCAGGAAGATCTTCGTCCCTGGCTGCGAGAGCATGGCTTCCGCTTCGTGTCCGTAACGAACCTCCAGCTGACTGCGTCCCTGGAAGCCCAGTACTACCGGGTTCTGTGATTTTCGGTTCTCGGTGATCGCGGTATGCAGCTGCGGCAGCTTCTGTAGGCTCGCCAGTTCGTCCAGCGCGAACCACACCCGGCGCGGTCCCGGCCGGCCTTGGTTCATCAAGCGCAACACCAGGGTGTCGAGCCACAAGCTGATGAGCGGCGCCAGGCGCTCGCGGGTCTCCGGCGTCGAAGTCAGGAACAGCCAGCCCCGCCGTTCCTTGGACCATTCCAGCGTCGTCCAGCGCTGCTTGGTTTCGTGTTCGGAAGGCAGCAAGCGAAACACTTTCCCTACCATCTTTAGTTCCGAGAGCACCCCTTCCCGTTGCGGAGCAGCATCGTGCGCAAGCGTCGAGGCCTCCTCGGTGCCTTCGACCAGGCGGTCGATTTCCTCGTCGTGGCACATCCACCATGCCAGCTCCTCCGGCCCCGGCTTCGACATCAACATTCGCGCGAAGACTTCCCTTGGTCCCCGGCTGAAGAACGAGTCTTTGTTGGGCCGGTCCGGGTAGAGCGAGGCTGCTTCGTCAGGGCCTCGGCTTCATTCCTCACTTCGTCCCCTGGCTTCCAGTAGGGCATGCGTTGGTCGAGTGGATTCAGGATCACATCCCCGCGTTCCGGGTGGTAAAATTGCGGCGCGTATTCGAGCGCCGGATCGTAGACGATGGCGGTCTCGCCCCGGTCTTCGATCTGTACCAACATCTGCCGGATCAAGACCGTCTTGCCATGGCCTGAATCTCCCATGATCAGAAAATGGTTGCTCTCGTCCTCCTTCGGCACCCGCAACGCGCGCCCCTTGCCCAGCAGAACCTCGCCGAAAGTCCGCTCCCGGTTGACGAAGCCGAGGCCGTCGGAGCGGTTACGGCGGTTGAACTCGCTCGTCCTCACCAGCTCCGGTCCTCGTAGCCGGCGCCCGTGCTTCACGGCCTGTCGACGCTTGCGCTCCGCCGGAATCGCCAGCAACAGCCCGATAAGGAGAACCGCCAATCCGCCATACGAGGCCCGGCGCGTCAGGTCCCACCAGCTCTGATCCCCGAAGATCCAGTGGCGAATCTGCCTAGAGAGATAGTCGTTGCGGTACCTCCCCTGCTGCCACTCAAGACGCATCGCCCCGTGCCTCACGGCCCACTCTGTCAGGGCCAGTGCAGGCTTCCCGTTGGGCAGCGTCACCGGCAGAACCTCGCCGTCCGTGGCGAGGCGAGATCCGATCTTCCGGTCCCGCACCGTCAGAAAGGTGTAGTAACCATCCTGGCGGCCGAGCCTCCCGGCGAACTCGGTGGCGAGGTAGGTTCGCAGATAGAGGCGCTCCACAAAGGGCCATTGGCGTTCGTACTGATAAGCCAGGATGGCTCCGGTGGTCGCAAGGGCTATCACCAGCGTCAGAATCAACCCGACAGGCTGCTGCCCTGGCCAGTCGCCGGCGTAGCTCTCCCGTCCCCATTCCCGGCTCATCTTGACGCCTCCACCTTGCCGGCCACAGCCCCCTGCAGCCGCTCCCACGCCTTGTGGAGTTTGTCGGTGTCGGCCCGGGCGATGATCTCCTGCATCTCTTCGCCTGTGATCTCTTGCCCTCGGCTTAAGGCATAGAACAGGTTCAACAGGATCGTCCGCAAGGCCAGCAGTTCTCCGAGGAGTAGTGGTTGGTCGCTCGTTCTGTGGTTCAAACGGTCGAGCAGAATCTCCCGGCACCACTCGCTCAAAGGTCTGCCTTCGGCGTCGGCAAGGGCTTCGAGACGACCGAAATCTGTCTCGGTGACACGGACGCCGATACTCTTGGTGCGATATCGTGAGCGGTCAAACACGGGTCAGTCCTGTTTCGGAGTGGTCGTTAGAAGCCTGAAGTTGGTCGAGACACGGCAGTTTAAGATGAAAATCGGTTCTGCTCGTCCCGCGGGGAAAACCGCTGGCGGAGAATAAGTTCACATATGGAAGCGTATGCTTCCATACGCCACCCTTCCAGGGGTGACGTGTCAACCCTACAGCCGGTGCGAAGCACCGCCGACCGCGTGTCCAGTCAAACTTCGCCATATTGCAGGGACAACTCCATCAACGTGGCCTTCAGCTCCGGCAGGCTCAGCACTTGGGCGAAGAGACTCTTCAGGTCGCCCCATTCTGCGGAGGTCATCTCTACCAGGACCCCTTTTGCATGCTCGCGAAAGTAGAACTTGCTGGCCTCGGCGTCGTCCTGACGATGACCCGGGGGCAAGTGGCCTGTGTGGGCAAAGAAATATCGCCCATTCCAAATCTTCCGAGGAGCGACTTCCCCCAGCATCGCTTGAAATTCACGGATGTGAGGGTAAGGGCCGAGCGCGTACGAAACCCGATGCGATCTCAGGTTGAGGAGCATGTGCAACTCGCCCTCCTGGCTGACTAGACTGGTCATCGTAAGATCCCCGACGTCGACGTTGGGCACATCCTGGGGAGTGGACTCCAGGGTCTCCCACGCCCGACGCTCCTTGCGAATCGGCCGGCGCTCCAGCAGCCAGTGGCCGCGAGCGGCGAGACGATAGAGACCCGGGAGGTAGGGTGTCAGCGCTCGGTTCAAGGCGTCAGCGCCCTGCAGGTGCTCGTCCCGCAACACGACGTAGAGATTTCGCCCAGCGAATGAAGGTCTTTCGATGGTCGACGATTCTCTGAGTTGTTCAACCAACCGTCCGACCACAGCTGGGACAATCTCTGGATTGCGCTCACCGGCTGTGCGCCGGGTGTCGCCGCCGTGATCAATCCAGCCGGAGAGATTCCCAAGATAGTACGCGTCCTTGTCGGGAGCGGCGTGCAGCCGCAGTGCACGAACAGCAAGGAATGCCTCGAGAATATTCGCGAAGGATTGGCGACTGGGCAGCGCCGGGTCGGAGGTCATGTCCTCACAGCCGGCCTGGGCATACTGTGCCAGGACGATCCATTCGGCGCGGGCCAGTTCCAGGTTGTTCGCCCATTTTTGGCGAATTCCCAGCAATGCCTCTGTGGGTCGGGCGAGGAGTTCCGTTGTTTCCAGACGGTCGTCCAGCCGATTTTCAATGGCGCTCTCCAGCAGTAATTTGGCTACATCGGAAATGGACAGGGCCTCGCCCTGCGTATCGGCGAACTGTTTGCGCGCCCGATCAAGGAATTCACGAACGCCTTCGGAAACGCGAATCGATAAAGTTTGTTGCTGACCCTTCCTGTCCCTAAACATCAGCGAGAACCTCCCTGCGACCAATCATGGCATGGATTGAATTGCAATTGCAAGTCAGTATTGACACAGAGGTCGAACTCAGTATAACATCGCTTATGCATGCTCTTTGAAGGTGGGCGGGTCATAGGGTTTAGGCCGCTTCCATTGAAGGGAGCCGGCTAAAGAGGTCACTATGTTGAATCTTCTGACAGAACATGACTTGGCACAACGGCTGCACGTGAGCCTTGCCTCTTTGCGACGATGGCGGTTGGAACGGCGCGGTCCACGTTTTATCAAGGTG
>DATDGP010000331.1:0-7388 GCA_036522035.1 Terriglobales bacterium | reverse complement strand
CGGACACTGCCGCTTGAAGACGGCGAGCTGTTGACGAAGGGCCAGGTTCTCCAGGGCGATATCTCGGAGGCTAGCGGGTGAAACGAGAAGCCGAAGCAGCGAACCAAGCATCAGGAACATGACGTCAAGGGTGAGGGCCAGCACTGGAAGAAGTCAATTGTTTTCAGCTTGACCTGGCTTTGGCGAACCACAGGAGAAGATGCGCCATGACTGACCATTCGCAGTTCAACATCGACCATACCTATCCGGGCCTGTGGACAATCACCTTCAGCAATCCGCCGATCAACATGTTTGTTCCCGCAACGGTAGACGAATTGAGAGCACTAATGGCCGAACTCGAAGCGGACCCGTCCGTGAAGGTCATTGTATTCGAGTCAGCGAATCCCGAATTTTTCATCGCTCATCTTGACGTAGCCAAGGCGACTGAACGGCCAGGGATGCTGGACCTTTGGCGCGATTTTGTGCTGCGCCTTTCGTCCGCGCCAGTCGTGAGCATCGCCAAGGTTCGCGGCCGAACGCGCGGCATCGGTAACGAATTCGTGCTGGCTTGCGACATGCGGTTCGCCGGCCGGCAAACCGCTATATTCGGCAACCCCGAAGTCGGCGTCGGTCTGGTCCCGGGCGGCGGAGCGATGGAATGGCTCCCGCGCCTCGTCGGCCGCTCGCGGGCACTTGAGTTCGTGCTTAGCGCCGACGATTTCGATGCCGATATCGCGGAGCGCTATGGCTGGGTGAATCGTACGCTGGACGATGGCGCTCTCGATTCGTTCGTCGATGCCCTCGCCCGGCGTCTGGCTTCGTTCGACCGCAAAACCCTGGCCACGGCGAAAGCGCAGATCAATCGGTTCGGGATGCCGACAGGTGCCGAGCTTCAGTCAAGCAATGACGTGATCTTCCCAATGCTGGCCTGGCCCGATGCGCAGGCGCGCCGCGGCAAGCTCCGCGGTATCGGATACGGGGTTCGCAGCGACTTCGAATTGAATTTCGGCCGGTACGTCGCTGGATTCGGGCGGGCGGACGACGATGACACCAAAGCGGACCGTGCTAAGGCTGGTCACTGATCTTTTTCACTGAAGACCACATACACACGGTAGTGAGGAGGTTCGTCACATGAGCGAGACAGGTGCCAGACAGAAAGGCGCCGAGACGAGCAACGCACCCACCTCAGGCAGGCTTTTCTTCCTCGACCTCGGCGCCGGCCGCATACTATCTGCAAACCCTGATGGCTCCGATTTGAAGACTGTAATCAACGAAGGCCGGAAGTTGCCGGATGGCCTGGCGCTCGATCTCGACGCTGGGCACATCTACTGGACCAATATGGGTAATCCCGAGAGAAATGATGGCTCGATCATGCGGTCGGATCTCAATGGCAAGAACGTGATCACGATCATCCCGCCTGGCGACACGTTCACACCCAAGCAGCTACAACTGGAGAAGAAGAGCGCCAAGCTTTACTGGTCAGATCGGGAAGGCATGCGAGTGATGCGGGCAAACCTTGACGGGGCGGAAATCGAAACGCTCGTGGACACGACCCTGGGCGATTCGCGGCCGGGGCCCGATCAGAGGAAATGGTGCGTCGGCATTGCGGTGGACACTGATGGCGGCAAGTTCTATTGGACGCAGAAAGGTGGTCACCACGCGGGCTGGGGCCGAATTTTTCGGGCCAACATCCAAGTTCCGCAAGGTCAATCGGCCGAGAGCCGCAGAGACATTGAGCTTTTTTATGACAATCTTTCGGAGCCGATCGATCTGGACCTCGATCCGGTCAATCGGATGCTGTATTGGACTGACCGCGGAGACCCGCCGCGTGGCAACACGGTGAACCGTGCAACCATGGACCCGGATGCGGGAAATGGCAAGGAGCCTGAGATCCTCTTCACACATTTGATGGAAGGCATCGGCCTGGCTTTGGACCTGAGGGGCGGTCGGATGTTCGTTACCGACTTCGGCGGCTCAGTCTACAGCGCCAATCTCGATGGGTCGAACCGGAAGACGTTGCTGTTTGCGCAAGGAAACCTCACCGGCATCGCATACGCGGGGGTGCAGTCCGCAGAGGGTAGCTGAGCTTCCCGAGTGATAGGAGAGAAGCCAAATATGGAGGACAACGCCTTAGTTCAGTCGAGCGTTTCGGAAATGAATGCGGAGTAAGCAGGAGTGTCATTCGAGAGGAGGATACGATGAGTCAGACAGGTGCCAGCATGTCCCCGCAAAAGGTCGAACCGGTTGTTGCAAAAATGGACATGAAGCTTGAGGTTGTCGTGATACCCGTATCGGACGTCGACCGTGCCAAAGAGTTCTACGCGAGACTAGGATGGCGGTTCGATCGCGAGTTCCGATTCGCCAATGGACTACGGGCCATCCAGTTCACGCCGCCCGGTTCCGGTTGCTCGGTGCATTTCGGGACGAGCCAAGGCGCAACCCGAAACGATGGTTTTGCAAGCTCGGCCGCACCCGGTTCATTTAAGGGGTACCTAATTGTCTCCGATATTGTGGTCGCTCGGGACGCGCTGGTCGCTCGCGGTATTGAGGTGAGCGAGTTCTTCCACGTTGGTGAAAACGGAGCGTCCGCCGGTCTGGACCCCGAGCGTCGCAGCTACAGTTCCCGAGCCTCGTTCGATGATCCTGACGGCAACATCTGGATTCTGCAGGAGATCACAGCACGGCTTCCTGGGCTCGTTGACCCTGGTGCGACTTCGTTCGGCTCGGTAAGTGACTTGGCCGGGGCAATGCAACGTGCGTCTGCAGCCCACGAGGAGCATGAGAAGCGCATCGGACAAAAGGACGCAAACTGGCCAGACTGGTATGCCGCGTACATGGTGGCGGAGGCAACCGGGGCAAAGCTGCCGACGTAACCGACTTGCTCGACTTAGTTTCAAGCCTAAGGAGGCTGCCTCTACCCGCTGATAAATGCACGAGCGTCTATTGCACTGGTGGCAAGCGGACGCACTTTGTAAGCCGATCGGAGGAATTATGAGCACCGCCACCGGGTCCTCTCTCCTGCAACCCGAACCGCTACTTCTCGGCCAAACTGTCGTTGTGATCGGCGGTAGCGCCGGCATCGGCCTCGAAACCGCTCGACTGGCCCGTGATGGTGGAGCGAAACTTGTCCTCGCCGCGCGCAATTCTGAGGCCCTTCAGCGCGCGGCGAGCGAGCTTGGCGCACAGCACAGCGCGGCCTTTGACGCTACCGACTTCGCCCAACTGGAGCGCTTCTTCAACGAGCTGCCGGCTCGGATTGATCACGTTCTTCTCACCGGTCCCGGTCCTTACTATGCGACGTTGGCCGAGTTCGACTTTGACAAGGCGCGCCGAGACGTGGAGGCTCATCTTTTCCTGCTGATGCAGGTGGCTCGCATGGCGAGGAAAAAGGTTCGTGCGGGAGGAACGCTGCTCTTCATGAGCGGCACCGGCGGCCGCCACACCGCGCCAGGAATGGCGCTGATCGGCGCCTTGACGGCCGCAATGCCAGCGTTAACGAAGAACCTGGCACTCGAGATCGCGCCGGTTCGCGTCAACCTCATCGCCGCTGGCTTTGTCGACACAGCATTGTCGGCATCTCTGCTCGGCAATCAGCTGGATGCCCGCCGCGAGCAACTCCGCACTACGCTGCCGATCCGGCGCGTCGTTGGCCCCGCCGACATAGCCGCGCTCGCCGTGCACTTTATGACCAACACAGCCCTTACAGGCGGCACTTACGACATCGACGGCGGGCAACAGCTCGTCGCGCAATGAGCCCTGCCCGGCGCGACTCCATGCGGATACGCGCCGAGTCCGACGTCCTTTTTCACTCGAGATCACATAGGCATATTGGCGAATCGCGGTGAAATGCCTTGGCGGTTTCGATGCTCAGATTCAGGCCCAGCACAAAGTTCCCGGAAAGGGAGTCAGGTTTGACTCCGCCCGCCATCAGCCAGTTGCCGTCGAGAATAAGCAGTCCGCCGAGAGCGACCCCGGAGCCTTCTTTGATTCCCAGGGTCCTTCCCAACATGCCGTTGCCAAAGAAGCCGCCGGCCGCGCGCGGATTCGCCGACAGGGCGAAGTGTAGTTTCGATCGGTCGCTGGCTGCGGTCTGAGCCGCCGTCGGCGGGTTGCCGGGCGTGACCAATGAATCCGTCAGCCCATTTCAGAAAATACTTCATGTTGGGCGCGTCGGTATGTCCACCATCATCCTGACGCCAGGCAAGCTGCCCGTCGAGCAGCCCCACGTTTACCGGCGGCATTTTGGCCGTGTGGTAATCCTCAGGCACACCGGGCGCTTTGGCCCCGAGCAGTTCGAAGACGGGACTTGCGGCCACCGCCGCCATGAAGCTGCCCTGGTGGTCAAGCCATTTGGCGTCGCCCTTCTCCGGCAATCCATAACTGATGAAAGTCAGGCGCGGCGCACACAGGGCGATCAGTTCATGGGAGTCTACTGGCAGGTCGCCGGCGTTCTTGCTGCCGAACGTGGCCTCGGACGCGCCATACTTCATGAAGTTGCCGGCCATCCAGTAGTACTCGCCCCCGGTGAGATTCTCCACTGCTTCGCCGAAGTTACGCCGTGACAGGGTGGCGCCGCCCTTGCCCGAGGAACCCACAAGAACCATGGCAAAGCGCTGGTCGAACGCCATGGTGACCAGCGCCGCCTTGCCATAGCGCGAGACACCCTCGATGCCGACGTGCTTCGCATCCACGGCCGGATCGGTCTCCAGGTAGTCCAGTCCCCTTCCCGCACCCCATGCCCACGCGCGCAGCGCTCCCCAGTCGTCAGGTTTGCGAGGCTGGCCTTTGTTGACGAGCCCGATGATGCCCTTCGTGAGGCCGGCCCCGTCATCGGCCTGGATACTGGCGGGGTCGATGGTCGCAAACCCCCAGCCGTCCGCGACGATCTCCCACGTTGAGGGCGGATCGCCGTCAGCGTTAAACTGCGGCATCTGGAATGGCGGCGGAACTGCCAGCTCATAAGCGGGATGCTGCTCGAATATCGCGCCGAGCGACGGATCCTGCCGGACCAGCAGCGCCTTGAGCGCCGCGTTGATGCGCTCCAGCTCGTCGGCCGATGGTTGGGCGGGAGCGGGAAAACCGCTGCGTCCGAACATCATCAGGATGGGCACCGGGCCTCTCGCGTTCGCAGGCGTCACCAGCGTCATCCGGATATTCACCTCGATGCGCGGATAGGCCGAGTTATCGACGTGCCCCACCAGTTCCTTGGCGACGACGGGATTGAATCCGATCATCTCCTTATCCGTCGCCTTGACCGACCACGTCACCGCAGGCACGTTCTTCGGCACGCGGCCATAGACCTCGCGTTCGAAGTCTTCGACGATCTCCGGACGACGTTGCTTCCACCACACTTCTGGCGTCGTCACCTTTTCACCATTTTTCAGCGTCAGCGGGTCGGGCAACTCCGGAAATGGATTGGCCTTGGATTCGTCGTAATTGGCGTGATTCGGCGCATTCTCATTACCGCTCGGACCCGGACGCAGCGCCTTGATGCCAAGCTGCTCCATCATGAAGTGCTGATCTTGCTCCGCTGTGAAAGTCACCGGCTCAGGCAACCCGGCCTGGGATGTGGCAGTACCGGTCTGGCCAGACAGAGGGCCGCAGAAAAGTACGCCGGCAAGCGCCAGCAGGACGCTGGTGGCGACGGATGACGGAAAGGCGGGTTTCATCGCGACCTCCGGGAAGTTAACGTAGGGATCACTGCGCGAAATCCACCAGAGGAATGGCCTCGGCCATGGCGCGATATCCTGCCGGCGAAGGATGCAGGTGGTCGCCGGACTCATAAGGGGGCAGCAGTCGCTCCGGCCGCGCCGGGTCACGCAGCGCTTTGTCAAAGTCAATCATGGCATCGAAGTGCCCCGGCGTGCGAATCCATTGATTCACGGCCTGCCGGGTAGACGAGCCAGCGAACGGGCGGACTTCAGAGGAACAGCGGAGGAAGAAGGACACGTGTCGGCCGAATCGGTCGGGAGACGGTCAGATTCGGGCCTCGGCAGGCTCAAGGCGGCCAGACGAACGTGTTCGATGGCGCGTTCACTGCTACAGCCCAGCTTGCGGTTGCATTTGGGCCGGTCAAGTGGTAGGTTGTCGGTCGGGCCGGAGGTCCATAACGGAAATTCGTGCGCCGGGATAAACCGGCATGAAGTAGAGAATGCAAGAGTCTCACGAGGAAGGACTAGCGATCCACTCGGCCCCGAGTTTTGCGCTGGGCATCGCGAGGTGCGCGGCGAAGCGTAAACAGGGGTATAGGTGGGCTGGGTATTGAGCTCCGAAAAGTTACAAACAGGACGCCGACGCTCTGAATTTAGCGGAAGGCAACATGATCGGAGGCGCTAACGCGAGTCTCCGATCAGTCCTGCGTAGTCGAAGACCCCAGACACGCCTAGAAACTTCATGCACGAGAACCGGGAGACCTCGGAGATGCCTGTTGGGAACCAAGACGGCAGGCCGGCGGGGGAAGGCGATCGCCACACGGCCCGCGTGCACGTTTCCGAGGAGTCGGACAGCGGCGTAGTATCGGTGAATCGCTCGAACAAAAGCGGACCACCGCTGGCGGAGAGTGAGGAGAGAAGGCCGCTGATCAAGGAGAACACTCATCAATCCGGCACGCACCCGACGCAGAGCGGGGCTCGCGTATCCCAGGGATTGGCGAGTGTGCGGAGAGCAGCCAGGGAAAGGAAGGAGACGAAGTTCACCGCCTTGCTTCACCACCTGACGGTGGATCTACTGCGGGAGAGCTTTTACGCCTTGAAGCGGAAAGCCGCCCCGGGAGTGGACGGCGTCACTTGGCAAGAGTATGAGACCGGGCTGGAAGGTCGGCTGGTTGACCTCCACGGCCGGATTCATCGCGGGGCGTATCGAGCGAAACCATCAAGGAGAGTATTCATCCCGAAGCCCGACGGGCGACAACGACCGCTGGGGGTGGCGGCGCTGGAGGACAAGGTTGTCCAACAAGCGGTGGTCACCCTCCTCAATCAGATCTATGAGGAGGACTTTCGGGGCTTCTCGTATGGCTTCCGACCGGGGCGCAGCCCGCATCAGGCGCTGGATGCGCTGACGGTCGCGCTCAAGCGAAGGAAGGTGAGCTAGGTGCTGGACGCCGACATCCGAGGGTTTTTCGATCATCTCGACCACGGATGGAGGATGAAGTTCGTCCAGCACCGCGTCGCCGACCCTCGCATCCTGCGGCTGATCCAGAAATGGCTGAAAGCCGGAGTGATGGAGGGAGAGCAATGGTCGGAGACGGAGATGGGTACTCCGCAGGGGGCGGGAATCTCACCCTTGCGGGCCAATATCTATCTGCATTACGTATTCGACCTGTGGGTGGAGGCTTGGCGCAAGACATGTGCGCAAGGAGACGTGATCGTTCATTCGGTATGCGGACGACAACGTCTTAGGTTTCCAGCACC